>CAZOMH010000028.1:0-16466 GCA_964580415.1 uncultured Nitrospirales bacterium | reverse complement strand
CGGTGATTTTACTGGGGTATGTTCTTGTCCGGATTGAACGGCGGGTGTCCGTGCTGACGGCGGAGCGGAGTATTGTAAATCGTCTGCTCTGGCGGCTGGTGATGCATGTTCCCTGGGTGGGCGGGTTGTACCGGGCGCGCGACCTGACGCACGTGGCGGAGCAGCTTGAAACGCTGGTGTGGGCGGGGTTGCCGCTGGACAAGGCGCTGGGTGATGTGGCGGCCGGCAATGTGAGTCCCGCAATGTCGGCGGCGCTTGCGCGGCTTGGCAGCGCGGTGAGCCGGGGTGTCCCGTTCGATTCGGCTTTGGGACGGGAGGGTTCGCGGCGTTTTCCGCGGACGTTCAGGGGACTGGCGCAACTTGGCGAACAGTCGGGGTCCCTGTCCGACGCGCTGGGGCAACTGGCGGAGATTTATCGCGGGGAAGCGCTGCACCGCGCGTGTATGCTGATGAACCTGGGCGCACCGCTGGGGGTGTGCTGTGTGGGCGCGTATGTGTTCCTGATCTGCCACGCTTTTTACGGAACGATCTTTGGGCTGTCGTTGCTGGTTAATCCATGACCGCGCCGTCCTGCGCGGAGGCGGGTGACTGTGCGGTGTCTGCCCCGAGAACTTGCCGGAGTTTTTTGGCGAGTGCGGACTGTGTGAACGGCTTGGCGAGGAATTGGCCGGCCATGTCGGTGAAACCGTGCCGCACCAGGATGTCGTCGGTGTAGCCGGAGACGAAGAGGGTCTTGATTCCCGGCCGCACGGCGGTCACCTTCTCATGCACCTCGCATCCGTCCATGTCGGGCATGATGATGTCGGTCAGCAGGAGGTCTATTCTGTCCGCGCCTCCCGCGGCGGCAATGCACTCTTCGGGGGTGGCGGTTTCAATGGGGCGGTAGCCCAGTTCGACCAGCATGCGGCAGGCGAGTCTGCGGACTGAAGGGTCGTCTTCGAGAACCAGGACCGTTTCGCCGTTTCCGCGGGGTGCGTCCTCTTTTTCCGGGGCGGGTGTGGAGTCCGCCGCCGACGGAAGCGTGGGGAGATAGACGGTGAAAACGGCGCCCCGGCCGGGACTGGAGCGGACGATGACGTCCCCGTCATGCTGCTTCACAATGCCGAAGACCGTGGACAGTCCGAGTCCGGTTCCCTTTTCCTTTTCCTTTGTGGTGAAGAAAGGTTCGAAGATTCGGAGCCGGGTGGCCTTGTCCATGCCGCATCCGGTGTCGGCGACGGTGAGGGTGGCATAGTTTCCGGGGGCGAGATCGGTGCCGGGGGGGATGGAGTTCCCCGCGAGGGCGGTTTGCCCAACGTCAATGGTGAGCACGCCGCCCTTGGGCATGGCGTCCCGGGCGTTGATGCACAGATTCATGAGCACCTGTTCGATCTGGGTGGTGTCGGCTTTCACGAAACGGCGGAGGGGGGAGAATTGCACCTTCATTTCGATGTCTTCGCTGAGCAGCCGCCGAAGCATCTTTTCGAATCCGGCGACCACGGTGTTGAGATCGAGGGGGCGCATCTCGAGCACCTGCCGCCTGCTGAACGCAAGCAGGTGCCGGGTGAGCTCCCTTGCGCGGTCACCGGCCGCGTTGATTTCGCGTATGGGTTCGGCCAACGGCGAACCGGCCGGGATTTCCGACGCGGCGAGTTCCCCGTATCCGAGAATGATGGCGAGGATGTTGTTGAGGTCGTGCGCCACGCCGCCGGCAAAGCGGCCTATGGACTCCATGCGCTGGGACTGCACGAGCTGCTCTTCGAGGCGTCTGTTTTCGTCCTGCATGGAAAGCTGTTCGGTGATGTCGTGCGCCACGGACACATAATTGACGATATGTCCGTCAAGATCGCATACGGGCGAGATGCTTGTCTCCTGCACGAAACGGCGGCCGTCTTTGGTCTTGTTGATGATCCTTCCCGTCCATGTTCGGCCCTGGAGGAGGGTGTCCCACATTTTCCCGTAGAAGGCCGCATCGTGCTCGCCGCTCTTTAGGATGCCCGGGTTCCTTCCGATGACTTGGTCCCGGGTGTAGCCGGCAACACTTTCGTAGGCGGGATTGACGTACAGGATGGCCGCATCGGCGCCGGTAATCACGACCGATTCGCCGGACTGTTCGATTGCGGCCACGAGGCGTTCGCGTTCCATGCCGGCGTGTTTGCGCTCGGACACGTCGCGGACGGCAAGGATGAAAGTGCCGGAATCGTCGCCTTTGATGCGGTTGCAGAGCAGTTCTATGTTCAGTTCCACGCCCTGCGGACCGGTGGCGGCGGTTTCCAGGACCTGTCCAGGCCGGACAGACTGCCATGCGGGAATGTACCCGGCTATGGGTATTGCGGCGGAGTGTTGCGCGTCGAATCCAAACAGACGGACGAATCCGGGATTGGCCTGGACAACGTTTCCCTCCTTCACGAGGGCCACCGCATCGAAGAGTGTTTCGAGCATGCCGCGATAGAGCTCCCGGTTTCCCGAGAGTTCGTCCGCGCGGATGCGTTCCAGTTCGCGGATATGGCCGACCATGATGAGGATGAGCACGGAAATGAGTCCGATGAAGGCGACCGGCAGGCTTTCCGGTGCGACGCCGGGAACGACGAAAGGCATGGCGCAAACGCCCAGCAACTGGGCGACGATGAGGAAGGCGGTCCAGCGTATATCGACGAACAGCGCGCAGATGAACACGGGCACTACAAGATAGAACAGGGACCACAAATAGGAACCGTCGGAGAGGACCGGAGTCAGGACGAGGACAAATCCGGAGAAGAGGGCGGCCGTCAGAAGGGCGGCCGTTTGGCAGCGTCCGAAAACCCGGTTGAGGAGATAGCAGGCCAGCATGGCGCCTATGCCCGCGATGGCGCCGAGATTGTCCCATTGCCGGAAGAAGACGGCCGGACTGGAGAAGGAGTCCGCGGTGGGTATCATAAACAGGCCCAGGACGATTATGGCCAACTGTGTCTTTGACAGGAGCCGGCTGTCTTTGCGGTCGGTCTCTTCGGTGAGATGTGCGGGGGGTCGTTCCAGAAAACGCAGGAGACGGGCAATCTTCCCCAAGAAGCGGTTTTCCGGGAATGGCACCTGTAAAACTCCTGTGTTGGACGCACTTCTGTGACGGTATTGTACAATATAGTATACTAAACATGAGAACAGTTGGCAGGCGACAGGGGGTGACGCAGATGCGGTGCCGCGGGTTTACACTGATAGAACTGCTGGTGGTAATCGGCATCATCGGCCTATTGGCGGCCATACTGCTGCCGGCGCTGGCGCGGGCGCGGGAAGCGGCGCGCCGGGCCAGTTGCGCGAACAACCTCAAACAACTGGGACTGGTGCTGAAAATGTACGGGGGAGAGGCGCAGGGACGGTATCCGCGGCTGCACGGCGACGAAGTGTGGGGGCGGGACAGTGCCATCGGCGAACGGTGCGCCGGTTCGCAGGATGACATGGACTTGTGTCCCGATATGCGCGCGGTTTACCCGGAGTATTTGACCGACCCGGCGGTGTTGCTTTGTCCTTCCGACCCGGACCAGGGGGCCAACCCGCTTCGGATTGTCAAGTCCGTTCCCGGGGCGGTCTGCGAGTACGCGGGGCAGATTTCCAACGGCGACGCAAGTTACCAGTATACCTCTTTTGTGCTGGACAAGGCGGAGGCGGACGCCCCGGCCATCAGTACCGGCGTGTTTGGCGTATACCCGGCGGCTGACATTACCAGCCAGATTGCCTATCTTCTGGTTTCGCTGCTTTCGGACCCGTCCATGCCCGCGCTCATGCATGGTCCGCTGCAAAACTATGACGCGTCGGACGACTGGGAACTGGATGCCGATGTGGACGATGAAAGCCTGCACACGCTCATTTCGTTGAACAGCGCGCCGCCGAACCTGCCCCTGGGGAACGGCACGGGCCGGACCGTGTACCGGCTGCGCGAGGGGATCGAGCGTTTCCTCATAACGGATGTCAACAATCCGGGCGCGGGGGCGCAAGCGCAGAGTTCGCTGGCGGTAATGTGGGACATCGTGGCGACGAACACCGGCGACTCTTCCGTCAAATTCAACCACATTCCCGGCGGCGCAAACGCGCTTTACATGGACGGTCATGTGGAGTTCAACCGGTATCCGGGCCGTTTCCCGTCCACTTCCGGACTGGCACAGATCATCGCGTATTTCGCGACGCCGTCCGGCGAGGCACAGTAAATACGGCATGGAGGGTGGCCGTGCAACAGGCGGCAGGGGGCGGTTTGGTTCAGAGCATCATACCCTGATTCCCGGAGCAGATGCAGGTTACGGTTTCGCGGGCGCGGGGGATGAGTGCTTCCAACTGGCGCAGGAGGGCCGGCTTGTCGCCGGGGAGGCGTCCGCCCAGGGCGATAAGGTTGGACACGTGGTTCATGCGGAAGAGGGTGTCGCGCAATTCAAGCCCGGCCAGCATGGCCCGGGCTTCGTGGAGAATGGCGCGGTCGGTGAGGGGCGCGAAGGAACCCTGTCGGGTCCAGGTCATCAGGGAGGTGTGGGGGACTATCATGGCGGTGAGGAAGGAGAGGTATTTGGGCTGCATTACGTTGACGACTTCGATGGAGCCTTTGATGTGATCTTCGGTGAGGGCCGCGCCTCCGGCACCGAGGAGGACAATGGCGGAGAGGGCAATACCGGCGTCCCGGGCGGCGCGGGCCATTTGGACCATGTCGTCCTGGGACGCGCCTTTTCGGATGAGGTCGAGCACGGCGGCGCTGCCGCTTTCCAGGCCGAGATAGGCGAGGGAGAAACGGAGATCGCGCAGTTGGCGGAGTTCATCGGGGGAGCAGCGGAGGAGGTCTCGGGCGTTGGTGTAGGCGGCGATGCGTTCGACGCGGGGAAAGCGGGCGTTGATGCGGGCACAGACGGCGGCAAAGGTTTCAAACCCGGCACTGAGCGCGTCGCCGTCGCAGAGGAAGACGCGGCGGGTGTGCGGATACATACGCACGGCGGCATCCACGTCTTCCAGAACCTCGTTTAAGGGGCGGACACGGTAGCGTTTTTCGAAATACATGGCGCAGAAAGCGCAGCGGTTATGGCTGCACCCCACGGTGAGTTGGAGCAGCAGGCTGTCGGCCTCGCTGGGCGGACGGTATATGCGGCCTTCGAAACGCATGGGCGGACTCCTGTGTGCGGCGGGGCCGCGGGGCAATAGAATACAGGAGTCAGGAGTCAGAAGTCAGAAGAAAAGACAGAAGCAGAAGACAGAAGGAAGAACGGCAGACAGGAATGTCTGCCCCACATTGCCACAGAAATGAGCGCCCAAGAATGATATAGAGAGATAGAAGGGTGCAAAAAGTGAACCGCCTCGGACAAGGCTGATGAACAGGGAAAGTGGAATGGCTATAATCAAGAGAACGACCGGAAGGAGGTTGCAGAATGAAGACTACTGTGGCGCGTATGCTGGTTTGGGGGGCCGTGGGAGTGACGTTGCTTTGCAGACATGCGTTTGGTGGCGTGTATGACGTCACGCAGTATGGTGCGGTGGGGGACGGGACGAAGGTCAACACGCAGTGCATACAGGCCGCCATTGACGCATGTGCGGACGGGGGGGGCGGGGTGGTGTCTTTCCCGACGGGGAAATATCTGACGGGCACCATTTATCTGAAGAGCGGGGTGCATCTGCGTGTGGAACAGGGGGCTACACTGCTGGGAAGCACGAATCTGGCGGACTATCCGGTGAATTCCTGCAAGTATGCGTCGCGCAGCGATGAGTACACGGTGCGGGCGCTGATTTGGGGCGAGGGGTTGGAGGATGTGGGGATTGCGGGCACGGGCACGCTGGACGGACAGGGTGGAGCGTTTCGCAGCAAGAAGGCGGAGCGGGAGGAACTGGACCGCGTGAATTTGTCGCTGAAGGAGGCGGGGCGGTATCCGATTCATGAGCGTTACCTGGACCGGCCGTATCTGATCCGGCTGATAAGCTGCCACAGGGTGTTGGTGGAGAATGTGAGCCTGCGCAATTCGCCGATGTGGATGCAGCATTACCTGGACTGTGACTTTCTAACCGTGCGCGGCATCAACGTGTACAACCATGCCAGCCAGAACAATGACATGATCGACATTGACGGGTGCCGCAACGTGGTGGTGTCCGACTGCGTGGGCGATTCGGACGATGACGCGCTGACACTGAAGAGCACGGGGGCCAGGGCAACGGAGCATGTGGTGGTCACGAACTGCATCTTGCGGTCGCACTGCAATGCCATCAAGATGGGGACGGAGTCAGCGGGCGGCTTCAAGGATATTGCCATCAGTAACTGCGTTATTCAACGGTCACAACACACGCCGACGGGCAAAGATTTTGCCGGGCAGATTGAGGGGTTGTCAGGCATTGCACTGGAACTGGTGGACGGGGGCAGTTTGGAGCGGGTTTCGATTTCCAACATTGTCATCGAAGGAACCTCGGCCCCTATCTTTATGCGTCTGGGCAATCGTGGGAAGGCACCGAAACCGAGCGGTCCCAAGCCGGCGGTGGGGACCTTCCGCGATGTATCCATCAGCAATGTGACCGCCACGGGGACTGGTTCCATCGGGTGCGCGATTTCGGGCATCCCCGGACACTGTCTGGAAAATGTGCGGCTGTCCAACATCAGCATCCGCTTTGACGGCGGTGAACAGAAAGGCGATCACGGGCTCGATGTGCCGGAGGCGGAGGACGACTATCCCGAGGGTAGAATGTTCGGCACACTGCCCGCCTACGGGTTCTATTTCCGGCATGTGCGCGGCCTGCGCGTGAGCGACGTGCAGATGAGCTATGCCGGGAGCGACGGGCGTCCGGCGGTCATTTGCGATGATGTGGAGGGGATGCGATTGGAAGGGTTGCAGGCGCAGGACGAACCCGGTGCCCCGATTCAGGTGATACTGAAGGACACGAAGAACGTGCTCATCACGGGGTGTACGGCGGCGGCCGTGGAGGCTTTTGTGACGGAGACGGGGGATTGTGAGGATGTGCGGCTGATGAACAATGACGCGGGGAAAGCGAACGCGGAACATCTGAAGTGACAGACCATGCAAGTTCATGGTATCAGATCACGGGTTGCATTCCTTATGGCTTTGGGGACTTGTGCAAGTCAGGCACCTCCCATCTATAACCGGTTTCGTATGGGTCAATAAGGCTAATCGCGCACTTGCACGACACTTTGAATGGCTTGCAGTTCAGGTCCTCATCTGTGGCAACTTCCGGATTCTCGCGCAGTATTACTACCCGCAACGTAACCTTTTCATCCTCCGTCAGATCGCCCATGGTCAACGATCCCAGCAAGTCGTCAACAGTAACCTTGGTTTCATTGTCTGAGGAGCAGTCATCCCAGGACTTGCAGACCTTGGTATAAGCATAATGGCCCGTCTCCACGAGCCCCTCCCCAATCAGAGTAAAGACGGTGACAATTTCAGGATTTATCTCTGAAATCAGTCTTCTGCACGGAATGTCTGAATCCTGCTTTGCCTGTTCCTTCAACTGTGCAGGCACGCTTTCAACTATTCTATCTTCCCTGAAGACATGCCTGGAGAATCGAAGTCTTCCACGTTCATCGCTCTCCTCCGGCTCAAAACGCATGTAACCGGTAGTCACGCAATCGGCCCCAAACTGCACATGCTTGTTCATGGCGTTAACGAGGAGTACCTTGGCCTTACAGCCGTCAAGTAACGCGACGATATGGCCCTGTTTGCTCCAAACACCGCTTCCACCCGTGGACGAGGTATTCCAGGTTATCCAAAGAATCTTGTCCTTTTCCAGCCACTCGCAGCAAAGCCCATGTTCTATATCTGGGTCAATCAAGGCTCCCGCCCATTTGTACGAGTCCTCGTGCATCACCGGAATATGCGCTTCCGGTTCTTTCAACACAATCTCCGTGTCCCAAGACTTGGCGTCCTTGTCCTCATCAGAGAACTCAGAGGGGCCTTCATCTGTCTTGACGACACGGTATTCCGATGGCGAGAGAGGAATTCGCTGCTTCGCCTCCTTCGGTTCGTCCGGAGCAATTGACAAGAGAGTCCCCGCGATGTAGCGTGTGCCATTGTCCTGGTTGAAGTAGTAGGTTGTCAGGTATTTACCGTCGGCCATGGGGGTGACCCAGGGGTAGCCGAGGTCGCCGCTGCCGCCGTCGTCGCGGAGGACGATTTCCTTGGCGGTGTCGTAGTTGGTGCATTCGGCGTCGAGGACGCGGGCGCGGATGCCGAAGGGTTCGTGGCGGTAACCGTAGACGAGGAGGACGCGGCCGTCGGCGAGGGTGGTGGCGCAGTGGGGGTGTCCCTGGAACCCGGCGTCTTTCCATGGCTCGAAGGTTTTGCCGCCGTCTTTGGAGCGGGCGACGGCGGTGTGGTCGTCGAAGTCGGCGGTGCGCATGAAGGCGATGAGGTCGCCGGCCTTGGTTTCATAGAGCGAGGTTTCGTTGAAAGTAATCTTCTCGTCCTGCGCGATGGGGCAGCGGTATTCCCAGGTGAGGCCGCCATCCTTGGAGGCCATGAGATGGACGCCGGTAATGCGCGGCTGCACTTGTGACTGTGAGGCAACGGCCCAGAAGAGGGTTCCGTCACGGCCCTGGCACATGGCACCGCGGTTGTAGGCGGGGCAGGGCTGCTTGAAGACGTTCGTGGTCACGCTCACGGGCACGGGGGGCGGGATGATGGGGCCTTTCCAGGACTGGCCGCCGTCGGTGGAGCGGACGATGTAGCCGCCCATGAAGACGAAGTCGCCATGGCGGAGGGTCTCGGGGTATTTCGACGCGGCGTCGCCGCGGAGCAGGGACCAGCCGTAGCTGCTGCAGACGATGGTGCCGTCGTGCAACTGGGTCATGCAGGGGTCCTGGGAACCGCCGTAGGGATGGGCAAACATGAGTTCCGGTTCGGTGGTCCATGTGGCGGCGTTGTCCTTGGAGCGGACGAGAACGAGATAGCTGTTGGGGTCGGTGTGGTTGGAACTGCCCTCGCCGAAGATGCGGCGTTCGGGCGCGCGGCGGAAGGCCACGAGGAGTTCTCCGTCGGGTTTGCAGACGACGGAGGGGAAGGCGCTGAAGAAGTTGTCATCTTTGTAGATGACGATGTCCTTTTCTTTGGCGAGGTCCTGGGCGAGGAGGATGGCGGGATGGAGTGCGAGGGTAAGCAGCAGGGGGAGGAAGAAAGTGCGTGTGTTCATGGAGACCTCCGCGGTTCTTGGGACAGGGTTCTGGTGGACAGTATAGCCAAGTGATATTTGGGGAACCAAGGGGGGGCAAACGCCCCCCGGCCCTTCGGGCCACCCCGCTCAAGGGGGGACCAGAGCGCTGGAAATTTGTGCTTCGGGGGATGGCGCTGGAAGGGCGCCCCGTGCAAGGCGCGGCCAGGTACAGGCACCTATTTCCGGGATGAAGGGCTTCTTGGAACGCCTGCTGCCTTTGGCGGAAATAGGTGCCAGTCCCCTGCGGTGCCCCCTTTTCAAGGGGAGACAAAGCAACGCCCGCGACAAGGGCGGGCGCTACTGGAACGCGCGGCGGGAGGGGCTGGGTGGTTAGACTTATGGGGCGGTTTTGAGGCCTTCCGCGCGGATGGTCCATGTGCCGTCCTGGGGGAATCCGGGGGCATTTTGTGCGGGGGCACCGTCCCATCCGCCGGCCATGAAGGCGGCAGCGTAGAGGAGGCCGCCGCTGGAGGGCAGGTAGGGCCACGGCCCTCCGCCAATGGGATAGCCGCGCTCGTCAAAGTCGAAGTTCTTGTGAAGCATGAGATCGACGGCGCGGCCGGGTTCGCCCAGGCGGGCGGCGGTCATTGCGAGCATGGGGAAGTCCCATCCCCAGGTGTCTTTCCAGCGCCAGCAGTCCATGACTTTGTCCAGGGTGCGTTTCATGGTGTCATGGTCCACGCCCGCGCCGGGGAGAATGCCATAGATGCCGGCTACCGAGGGGTGGTTGTGGTTCCATTGGGTGTAACTGTCGGGGAGGTGCTCTTCGAGGAGGTAGATGTTGTCCTGAACGGGCAGGGGGGCAAGGTTCTGGAGAACGTTGTCCCATTCCGGATTGGGGGGCAGGTCCATGCGTTCGCGCCATTGGCGGGCCGTTTGGAGGCCGAAGCGCCAGTAGGCGAGTTCGAAGGCGGGGTTGTACACCTTGTCGGGGTCGGTGGTTTCGGGGACGGTGTAGACGGGCGGCCCGAGGACGAAGCGCCCGGTTTCCTTTTCCCGCACGGCGAAGGATGCCATGAAGTCGGCGGTGTCCATGACGATATCGGCCCATGCATTGAGCGTGTTGCGTCCGGGATGCGCGCGAAAGTCCAGTTCGGCAAGGAAGATGGGGTGCGGCTGCTGCCAGATGAGCATGGCGTGGATGGGGTGGGGCGATTCGCGCCCCTCGGGGCCGGTGCATTTGGGCCAGCGGGCGCCGCGGTATCCCTGGCGGGCGGCCTTTTCGCGCGCCGAGGGGAGGAAGCGCCTGTACACGCCGATGCTGCGGCTGAGCAGGGGCCACCGGTCCCAGAGGGCATAGTGCGCGCCGTGCCACCAGTACATTTCCATGTGGAACTTGCCGTTCCAGCCGTTGTTCACGAGGCCGCTTTCCTGCGGGGGCAGCGATCCGGCACAGTTGACGGCGGTGAGGTATTGGGAAAGGATGATGCGCCGTTCGAGTTCGTTGGCGCGGGGATCGGTGCTTCCGGAGAAGTCAACGGCACCCCCCTGATTCCAAAACGCCTGCCAATAGAGGGACGATGCGGCGAGTGTTGCGGTGAAGGCGGGAAGGGAACGGTCCGGAGGGGCCGGGGCAAAATTGCACGCGAATTCGAGGCAATTGGATGTCCCGGCGGCGAGAATGAAGCGGTGCTTTTCTGTCATGGCGGAGAGGGTGGCATTGTCTTTCCATGCGAGGCTGACGGTGTAGGCATCCGCGTCCACGGTGCGTGCGAGGGAGGCGCGGCCGGGTTCGGTCTGGGTCAGGACGGTTTTGTGGGCATCGGGCAGGGTCCAGTTTCCGTAACCGCCGAACTCTTTGAGGTCGGGATAGGGAAAGGCCAGCTCCACCGCGATACGGTGCAGCGCAATCAGCCGCGACTCAATGCGCAGCGCGACGGTATCCTGATCCGGGTGGGCGCAAGTGACCACGCTGACCGGCTCTCCGTCGAGCTCGAAGTGACTCTCCAGTGTGCCGGTCCACAGGTCGAGGTGCTGTTTTGGGCGGTGGAGGTCGGAAGCCTTTATGGGGGCGGCATTGTCGCCCGTGCGGACCAGGCGCAGGCGTCCCAGGTTCATACGGTGCGGGTTGGCATAGAGCCACTTGCTGATGTCGTCGCCGGTGCCGGCCATGTAGTCCACGGGACGGCCGCAGTAGGACTGCTTGGTGGTCCACTGAAAGTCTGCCGGCGTTTTGCCCTCCGGCAGGGGGGAGGTGTGCCAGCCCCATTGGGACATGGTGCAGCATTCTTCGACGGTCTGGAGGCCGGTCAGGTCGGCGGAGAAGGCGAACTCGCCGTTGCCCACCTGAACGCGGCCCGGGGTCGTGAGGTCAAGGTTGTGGCGGGTTACCAGCGCCTGGCGTTCAATGGGGCCGTTGTCGGCGTTGGCCATGGCGGGCAGGAGGAATGCAAACAGGAGGCAGTTTCGCAGGAGGGGCATGGCGTTTTTCCTGGAGAGTTTGGGGTTTGGCGGCCGGGGGACAGTGGGCGGCGAAGCACAGAGGGGGGGCGCTTTGCGGACCTTTTCGGGCATTGGTGTCTATTTCCCTTCGAGGGCCACAGTGAAACGGTTTTCGCCGGGCTGGAGGTTGTAGCGCAGAAAGAGAAGTTCGTGGGGGAGCATTTTTCCGGCGACGAGGCCCGGTGCGTTGCCTATCTGGTAGAGGCTGTAGTCCCCCCAGAAGACGACTCCGTAGGGCATGGCTTTGTCGGCGGTGATGCTGAATTCCAGTTCCCTGCGCCAGGCGAATTGGGTGTTGCGTATGAGTTGCGGCCGGGGAACGTGCAATTCCTGGTAATAGTCCCGGTCATCCCAGGGCTTGGCGTAGTTGCGAATGCAGGCGGGTTGGACCTGGCCGTCGATGAACATCATTTGCACCCCGCAGTCGTAATAGAGGAAGGTTCGGGGCCAGGGGCCCACGCAGGTGTTCCAAGTGTAGTCGGGGTTGGGCCGTCGGGTGGGGGTGTTTTCCCAGAGCATGCAGGACGGAGCGGTGCGCTCGTTAATGCTTCGGTAGTGGCGCACGGCGCCGGGAAGTGACATGACCCGGACATTGGGTTTGGCAAGAAGATGGTCGATGTGCCGGGCCATCATGACGGCGGCCTCGCGGATGTCTTCCGGGGTGTAGCAGTGGTTGCGTTCGTTGCACTCCATTTCGTGGGCTTCCTGGTGCTGGAGCAGGAAGACGGCATCGTTGCAGCGGGTGTTTCGGTGGTAGTTGTCGATAAAGGCGTCCCAGTAGGCGGTGTCTTCCCAGGAGCAGATGGATGCGCGGGCGACATCGTTGGGATCGTTGGTGTAGACGGGGGCAAAGCCGCAATGGTAGGTTTTGAGCAGATCGTGGGATAGCCATGGGACGGCCACGACGCTGCGGTGGGTTGCGGGCCTGAGGCGGTCGGCGGGGTCCATGTAGAAAAAGCCCCAGGGACAGCCGCGGTCGGTGATGTCATCGACGACAATTTGTTCCCAGCAGAAGCCCCAGACCCCCTCGAAGCCCGCGGATTCGAGCAGTTTCACAATGTCGGGGTCGCAGTGGACGTTGCCGGCGATGGTGGCCTCGGCCCAGGGCAGGGCCTGCCGCACCTTGGCGCGGCGGTCTTTGAGAAACTGTTCCTTCTCCGCGTAGGTTCCTCGCAGCGGGGGCAGTTCGACGGCGACTTCGTCGCCGTGGGCTATGTGCCACTGGGTGAGCGTTTCGGCGGCGATGGCCGCCGATTCAGGGCTGACGATCCATGTGACGGGGATGCCGCGGGGGTGCATGATGCCGGCGAGCAGGCGCATGCCGTCAAGGCAGGTCTTGCCGTTTGCGGTGCGTGCTGCGAGGGAGGCGAAGGTGTAGATAAGTTCACTCATGGGTGGTGGGTCCTGGGATGGGAGTTATGGGAAGTATGGGAGTTATGGGAATGGGGGTCAGGGGGCCGCTCATAGACCGTTTGCCTCATCGCAGTAGGCGGTTATGGCGGCGATGAATTCCGCGCCGAAAGCGTCGCATTTGCGGTCGCTGACGCCGGGGACCTGAAGAAATGTTGCGCGGTCCTGCGGTTTGCGGCAGGCCATGTCGCGCAGCGTCTTGTCGCTGAAGACGATAAAAGGCGCCACGCCCAGTTCGATGGCCTTGGCCCGCCGTATTTGCCGCAGAACCTGGAACAGGGAGGGATCGAAGGGGCCCAGGTCGGTGGGAGCCATCTTCTCTTTCGACGTGCGTCGCTGGGACTGGGGCACGCGCACCCTGCGTTCGCGTGCCGGCTGCCTGTCACTCAACAGCGGGATGTCACCGCCGCGATTTAGCGCCACTCCCCGCTGCGTCAGGTTGAGGATGTTGTACTCGCCGGTTTTTTCCAAGAACCCCTGCCGGACCAACTGTTCAATCCAATCGCGCACGGAGCGCGCGTCGTGGGCATCCAGCAGACCGAAGGATGGGAGCCTGTCGTGTTTCTTCGATGTGACGCGTTCTTCCCGCGAACCGGTGAGGATGAGCGTGGTGTAGTTGGGCCCCGCCATACCCTCCAAATCCAACACGGCAGAGAGAATGCACTGTCCGATCTGCTGTGCGTCGCCGCGTGTTTCAATATCGCCCAGGCAGACGTCGCAGGCGCCGCAGGGATGGCTTGGAAAGGGCTCTCCAAAGTACTCGACCAGGGCCTTGTGGCGGCAGGAGAGCTGGTCGCAGTAGCGGGCCATGTCCTGGAGCTTTTCCAGGGCCACGTCGCCGCCTTCGGCCTCGTTCTTTTCGATGATGCTCTTCCACAGTTGAAAGTCGGCGTAGGAGTAGATGAGCGTGCAGTCCGCCTCCAGTCCGTCGCGGCCGGCACGGCCGGTTTCCTGCTGGTAATGCTCGACGGACTTGGGCATGGCGGCATGAATGACACAGCGGACATTGGACTTGTCGATGCCCATGCCAAAGGCGACTGTGGCGACGATGATGTCCGTGGTCTCGTTGGTGAAGGCTTCCTGGTTGCGTTTGCGGTCGGCTTCTTCCATGCCCGCGTGATAGGGGAGCGCCCTGTATCCGGCTTGGGCAAGTCTGGTGCAGAGGTCGTCCACATCGGTGCGGCGAATGCAATAGATCACGCCGGACTCGCCCGGGTGGGCGTCCACCAGTTCGCGGACCTGTTTGAAGAGGTCGGCGCGTTTCTGCACCCGGTAGCGGAGGTTGGGGCGGTCGAAGGAGCCTATGAGCACGGCGGGGTTGTGCAGGCCGAGTTCCTGAATGATGTCTGCGCGCACGTGTGAGGTGGCGGTGGCGGTGAAGGCATGCACGGAGGTGCCGGGAAAGGCCGCGCGAAGCTGCTTGAGGAGACGGTATTCGGGCCTGAAATCGTGGCCCCAGTGGCTGATGCAGTGGGCCTCGTCGATGACGAGAAAGGACACGCCCGCTTTCTTGAGATATTCGGTGAAGGCGGGCTGGGCCATGCGCTCCGGGGACACATAGAGCAGTTTCAGGCTGCGCTCCTGGATGGCCTGGTGGACGGCGACGCGCTCGCGCGCGTTCATGGTGCTGTCGATCTTGGCGGCGGCCACGCCGTTGGTGCGCAGGGCGTCCACCTGGTCCTTCATGAGCGACAGGAGCGGCGACACGATGACGGCCATGCCGTCCACGGCCAGCGCGGGTGCCTGGAAGCAGAGTGACTTTCCGCCGCCGGTGGGCAGCACGACGAGGGAGTCGCGCTTGTCCAGCGGGCACTGCATGGCCTCGCGCTGGAGCGGCAGAAAACGGTCGTAGCCCCAGTTTTCCTTTAGATTGTTGCTGAGAAGGTCCATAGGCGGCTGATCTTAGCACGAGAGGGTGCGGGGGGTGCTATTTTTCGCCGGGATGTTTGCGGTGCAGACAGGGTTTGGGGACCGGGGGCATGGTTTATTCTCCGTCGGGTTGTTTGCTTCGCATGGACGCAGGAATAGATTTTTCTTCTGTGGAGACATGGGCGTATAAAAGGGAATGGGATGTGGAACAGGGCATGGGCGAAGAGTGTGGAGAGTGCAACGGGCAACAAGGCGGTGTGCCGGCGGCGGGTGTTTCGGGGGGATGTACTTTTGGGACGGGGCGATCTATACTGTCAATGAGGTGTTTCGGGTATTCATGCAAAGGAGATGCCGCGATGAAAGCGTGCCATGTTTATCCCCGCAGTATTGGCAGTCGCGCCATTCTTATGGCAGCCGTCCTTATGGCAACGTCTTTGGGGGCTCATGCGGTTGACCCGCTGACGCTGTCGGTTGTGAAGGAACTGCCGGGTATCGGGGGCGAACGGATGGTGGTTCAGGGAAACCGGCTCTATATTCAGAGCGACAACAGCCTGGCCATTTATGACGCCACCGATGCGGGCAACCCGCAGTTGTTGGGAACGCTGCCGCTGCCGACACAGGCGGTGGGCATGCAGGCGGGCATGACCGCTTCGGACACGCTGCTCGCGCTGGCCGCGTATCCAACGTCGGAGAATGTCCAGCGCATCTACCTTGTGGACGTTACGACCGCGGCAGCGCCTGTGATAGAGAACTCATGGGCTGTCAATGTGTCTTCGATGGTGTTGAACGGTTCCTATCTGTATTTGACTGTGCCAAGCACGAACACGTTCCAGGTGTACGACGTTTCCACTCCGGCCTCTCCGCAGGCTGTCTTCAACGCGCTCCAGCGGGTGCTGCCCGTGGAAGCAGGCGGAACATCGACGGATACGGGGTATGCAGAAGGAGTGGCCATAAGCGGGCATTACGCTTTTACGCGCTTTGGTTCAGGAAGGCAGGAGAATACGGGCAAGGCACTTCTGCCACTGCTTGTCTCGTGGGACATCACAAACCCGGCGGCGACGACAGAAGCAGCGGCCCTTACCATTCCGACGACGAGGACGTATTACCACCCTTCGTGCGCGATTGCGGGCACAACGGCATTCTTTGGGTGTTTCTTTTTCGATGCCGCTCCGGAATCCAAGGGGGGGTCCACCTTTGATGTGACGAATCCGACCTCGCCCGCTTTTCTGGCGGATATGAACTGGAACGCCAACGATGTGGGGACGGCCGGGACATCGCTTTATGCGGCGCCTGTGGCGGGGAACCAGTGCGTCCTTATGGCGCTTGAGAACGGGCTGGCCTTTGTTGACCTGTCGTCGCCGGCGTTGCCATACGTGAAGGGCACCCGCACCACCACGCTGAACGATGCACTTTTCTTGGGGAACTACATTGCGGCGCTTCTTCCCGACAAGATTGTGCTGTACCGCAAGCCGGGGGTGGGCAGCACTTTTGACGCATACAGTGTCATTCCTGCGGAGGTGGGTCTGAGCGCGGCGGCCACACTTACCGTGCAGGGCAACGGGTTTTCGGCGGGGACCACGGTTGCGCTGACCAACGGAACGGACACGTTGAACGCC
>CAZOMH010000027.1:0-16733 GCA_964580415.1 uncultured Nitrospirales bacterium | reverse complement strand
GGTATGCCCGGTGGTGTGAGAGGGGGAGAGGGGCAACCCCTCCCCCTACTCGATTATGTAAGACGCCCGGCAGAACGGCTGGTGCAATGCCGGTGTTTTTATCTCTTCGTCCCGTTGCTTATAATGGACCGGTCAGACGGTACCGTTTGACATAATGCGTCCAGTGTGGATGCCTCCGAAACAGCCTTTACGGCGGGCAGCGGGTTCCTGTACGCGCATGGGGCCTTTTGCTGTATTGACGAAGTCGGGTTCACCGTGCGACAAGCGGGTATGTTTTCACCAGGTTTTTTTTTCGGCCCCACCGGCAGGCGATTGCAAAGGACAAGACCATGATGTGGAGAGGACTTGCGATACTGGCGCTGTGTGCCACGTGTGCCGCGCAGACTACAACCATTACCGGTCAGGCGCTGGACGTGTCCGGTCATGGAATGCCGGCGGCCCGCGTGTTCATTGAACCCGGCCTCGGCGGCGAACTGGTTGAAGCCAAGGTGGACGATACCGGGCATTTTCGCGCCGAGGGTGCCTTTCAGGGCGCGGTGGGTGTCTTTGCGACCGCCGAGGGGTTCGGATTTTCCGGGGAACACTTAACCCTTGCCCTGGGGGAGACATCGTCGCCCGTACAGCTTGCGCTGGCAGCCGCAGCCTCCCTCGGCGGGACCGTTGTTAATGACAAAGGCGAACCCGTGGCGGGCGCGCGCATTACACGCATCGCGCTGATGCGCCCCTCGAAGGTCGGGATACCACTGGCAAAACTGACCGCCTTCGGCATGACTGAGCCGAAAAGCGACGAGAAGGGCAAGTTTCAGATTAACGGGCTTCCGCAAGGGGCCACGGTGGCGCTGAAAGTCGGGCATCCCGAATATGCCCAGGAGGCGGTGGATGAAATCGCGACGGGTCAGGACAACCTGAAGGTGAAGATGAGCCGCGGCATTCAAATTCACGGCGAAGTAAAGTCGCGGCAGAATCAGGCACCCGTATCCGGGGCCGTGGTGGTGCTTCGGAACGCGCAGCCGCCGCACGACACCTCGGTGGCCAAGACGGACGGATTTGGCGGCATTGCACTGCGCCTGAAGCCCGGCGTTTATCTCTGCCAGGCCACAGCCGTGGGGCAGACCACGGCGGGCTGGCAGAAGGTTACCGTCACCGGTGGGGAACCCGAACAGAATATCCACCTCGGGTTGGCCGGTGCCGGGGAAATCAGCGGCAGCATCGGCGATGCCGTTTCCGGCAAGCCCGTTGAAGGGGTGCGGATTCGGTTGGAGAGCGGCGGCAATGTGGCGGCAATGGTCCGAACCAATTCAAAGGGCGAGTTCCGCATGTCCGCCGCGGAGGGGGAGAACATTCTGTATTTTGACGGCACCCCCGGCTATTTGCCGCCCGAACCGCGGGCTATGCGCGTTTCAGTTTCGCCGGGTGCTCCGGTGCAATTGCCCGGCATGTGGCTTGCTCCCCTGCCGACGTACAAGCTGCAGTTGGTGGATGAGGATGAGTCCACCCCGGTTGCGGGCGCGGTTATTTCACTGCTCCGTCCCCGGCAGTTTGGCTGGCTCACTACGGATGAGAGTGGCTGGTCGCAGGTTCACGTGGTCAATCTTCCGCAGGACGGTCGTATTATCGGCGTGGCCGAACACCCCTCGAAGGCGGCCGGTGCTGTATTCGCTTTGGACCGAACGGTCGTGAACGGAGCCAAAGTTAAACTGCTACCCTACGGAACCGTCACGGGCCAGGTCGTGAACGAGAAAGGAAAACCCGTTCCCGACGTGGTCGTGGGTGCGGCCTTCCCGGACAGTCCGGTGGATGATCCCCTGTTGCTGTGGCGTACCGTAACAGACGCGGACGGTCGTTTTCGCTGGGATTCCGTCGTTGCGGGCGTGCCGCAACGCTGCGCGGTGGCGGGAACGGTCGGCCAGGGCGAATCGGCCAACTTCAACCTTGCGCCCGGTGAAACCAAGGATTTGGGGACGCTGACCGCGTCGGGACAGGCAAAGAAAGAGGGCGGAGCGGGCGGCTTCAATGTAACCAAGTGGCGCGAAGAGAAGCCCGTTTGCGGCACCATCGGCAAGCAGGCAGGCCGGCCTTCAGTGATCCTGTTTTGCGATGAAAGCGAAGCCGATCCCGTAATCGAGGGACTGGCCCAGGCGCTTGAAGCGGCCAAAAGGACCGATTGGGATGCCGCCGTGGTCGTCCGCGGAGGCCATGCCTGCAAAGAGGCACGGCTCCCGATGTTTGCCGGAAACGCCCCCGGCGCCGCGACAACGTATGTCGTGAGCGCGGACAATCAGATATTACTCCGCACGTTCGGCCTTCCTCCACTGCGCCTGCTGCGGGCCGCACGATAGAAAGAAACCATAATGTTGTTCATGCACCGGATCACAACGGCAACCATTCTTTTGGCATTTGCATTTACCGGAGCGGCCTTTGCGCTGACGCTAAAAGGGCACGTTGTCATGCCCGAAAAAACTGTCGTGGCCGGTGCCACCGTTTGGCTCGACCAGAACCGCCGGGTGCAGAAAGTGACCACCGCCGATGATGGTGCGTTCTGTTTTAAGGACGTCAAGATAGAACAGACCGACGTTGTCGCCTACAAGGAGGGACTGTGCCTTGCGGGCAACAGCGGTCTTCCTGTTTCGGATATGGAATTCGACCTTGTGACGGGGCCCGCCGGCGGCGTGAACATTCGTGTGACGGACAAAGACTTCAAGGCGGTTCCGGGGGCCCGGATACGGTCAATGATCGTTTCGGACCAGTTCGGCGTGGCGGTTGACGATCTTGTGGAACAGGGATTTCCCCAGCTTCGGGCCAATGACAAAGGAGAGCTGTCCATCGGCTGCGTCCCCGCCGGCGGATTCGTAAAGCTGGTGGTTAGCGAGCATCATTACGCCGATTCCAACGTGGCCTATCTTCCCGTGCGCGACAAGCGGCAGGATATCCAACTCTACGACGGTGTGCCGGTCCGCGGACGGGTGACCGCGCAGGGGAAGCCGCTTGCGTCTGCCCGCGTGTCCATTTTCGACGCAGGCACCCAGGGGCAGCGGGAGATCGCATCGGCCGTCAGCGATCCGGAGGGGTTTTATAACACCCGCGTCGAAAAGGGGGGATACATGGTGACTGCCCGCCATCCTGACCATGCCGCGCCCGTTCCGGCAAATGTGGATGTTTCCAAGGATGAAGGGGCTGTTGCCGATCTGGAAATGCCCGTAACGAGGACGCTAAAGGGAAAAGTCCTGCTGCCCAACGACAAGCCCTGCCCCGGTTCCCATGTTTCCTTCAGCACCGGCGGAACGTTCTATGAGGAATGTCTCACGGGCGGCGACGGAACATTCACCTTGCGGGTGGGTTCCCCGAAGGGGGTCCTTCTGATCGGCGCTCCGCCGGGCTACCGCACGTCCGACCTGCCGCAGGTGCCCGTCGATATGGGTGAGGCGCTGCTGGCCGAACTTCCTCCGACGAAGCTCAAGGAATTGCCGGTCATAAAGGGGCGCATCACCGTTCCCCCGGATCAGGGACCCGTCGGCAAGGTGTATATTGAATCGCTCGATGCCGAACCGCCCCTGCGGTTTCTGTCGGACGAACAAGGTGCCTTTGAAATCCGGCTCGGTTACCAGCCGGACAAGAACAGGGTGAAGTTCCGGGCGGAACATGCGCTCCGCCTGCTAAAGAAGGAATTCACCGTAAATCTGGACCAGACGGGCGAGGTGGAGTTTCGTCTTGAGCCTTTTGTGCCGAATGTGGCCAAGCGCCCCCCGATTCCGGGAAGAAACGATTTGTCCAAACTGGTGGGAAAACCGGCACCCAAAATGCAGTGTTCCGACTGGTTCAACAGTACTCCGCTTGATTTGGAAAAGTTGCGCGGGAAAGTGGTGGTACTGACGATGTGGGGCGGGTTTGACGACAGTCCCTTTGCCACAAACCGCATCAACGAGTTGTGCGCCCTGTATGATCTCTACCAGGGAGTTGCCGACGACGTCGCCATCGTGGCGGTGCATGACGCGGGAAGTGACGCCAACGAGGTGGCCGAGTATGTGCGCCGCTACGGACTCCGGTTCCCGGTGGGGCGCGACGCCGATCCCTTTGTCACCTTTGTCAATTACGGGGTCAATTTCATACCGCAAACGGTAATCATTGACAAGAAAGGTGATTTGCAGTTCGACCAAGTGGACGGGCGGTTGCCCGAACTGGTAAAAGCTTTGCGGCTGCGCTAGGCGCGCGGATAAAACAGCGCAGGCCGCACGGTGTGTCACACGTGCGGCCTGCACGAAAGATTCGGTGTTAAGGCCTATGCCCCGGCGGGGGTGGCGGACTTGGAAACCAGCGTCTGGATGGTGGATTTCTTCCGCGCGGCCGCATTGCGGTGAATGACACCCTTGGAGGCGGCACGGTCAATCGCGGCCAAGGCCTCGCTGACGGCGGTCTTAAGCTGTGCGGCGTCGTTTGCTTCAATGGCAGTCATCGCCTGCTTTACCATCGTCTTCATGCGCGAACGCACCGCCATATTGCGCTGGCGGGCGATTTCGTTGGTTCCGATGCGTTTCTTCTGGGACTTAATGTTGGCCATTTTACAGTGCTCCATTTGGCATACTTTGGGTGCGACTGCGGAAGTATAGCAAATGACGGGGGGCCGTATCAAGCGCCTGCATGGGCACATATGGGCGCGGGTGCAACCAAGGCAGACAACATATGGGATTTGCCCGTTCTCGGGGAATCATTGCAACCTTTTGGAAGCAAACGGCATAATACAGGAATACCGGGTCTTAGCCCCGGTAGTCCCGCCCGTCCGAGGGCTGTTTGAACTGTTTTTGTCAACGAATGTGGAGGAGATGCGCTATGAATTGGCGCGGCCAGGCGATTGGTGTTCTGATTGTGCTGTTTGTCCTGGGCACAGGGCTGGCTTTCGCCCAGGAAACGCCTGCGGCGGCCCAACCTGCCCCTCCGGCGGACGCTCCCGCCACGGCGGCCCCCGCTTCCGCCGCTCCCGCCCCGGCCGATCTTACCCCCGCAAAAACGGGTCCCGGCGGCATGCCGAAGGTGGCCGAACGCCTGTCCGTCATGAGCATGATCAAACATGGCGGCGTTGTGCTGTGGATCCTCATGGCCCTTGGTTTCACGGTCCTTGTTCTTACGATTTATCTCTTCTTGACCCTTCGCCCGAGCCGGGAGGTGCCCATGAACCTGGTCAAGCGCGCGCAAAGCCAAATCCGCTCGGGTGACATACGGGGCGCCTACCAGATGTGCCAGGACCGCGAAGAGCTCATTGCGGTCGTTTTGTGCGCCGGGCTGAAAATGGCCGGACATGACCGCTATGTCATCCAGGAGGCCATGGAAAGCGAGGGGGAACGCGGCGTGACCGAGATGTGGCAGCGCGTTTCCTACTTGAACAGTATTGGCAATATCTCCCCGTTGCTCGGCCTGCTTGGCACGGTATGGGGCATGATCGGGGCCTTCGGGGCGATAGCCCTTGACGCCTCCCAAACAAAGGGGATCACCATGGCATACTAC
Organism: uncultured Nitrospirales bacterium; assembly: GCA_964580415.1. Classification (GTDB taxonomy): domain Bacteria; phylum Hydrogenedentota; class Hydrogenedentia; order Hydrogenedentales; family CAITNO01; genus CAITNO01. Next base: position 11,237 of record CAZOMH010000027.1, on the reverse strand, counting down.
GTTTCCATGGCCATGGTCACCACTGCCGGGGGGATTATCGTGGCCATTCCGGCCATGAGCGCCTATTATTTCCTGCGGGGCCGCGTCATTCGCATTGCTTCCGTGGTGGAGGCCCAGGCCAGTGAGTTCGTCGAACTGATTGCGGAGCACGGCCGGCAATGAAAATTGTGCAAGAGATGAAGGAGGAGTCCACCATGATTCAGTTGACTCCCCTGATTGACATTCTCTTCCTGACCCTCGTGTTTTTCATGGTTACGATGGCATACGAGAATCTTGAAAGCGATGTGGATATCAAGCTGCCGACCGCGAACAGCGCGCAGCAAATGGAGCGTTCGCAGGGGGAGATTTTTGTCAATCTCAAGAGCGACGGCTCCATTGTGGTCAATGAGCGCCAGATGAATATTGGCGAGTTGCAGGAAGTGCTGAACCGGGTTTCGAAGTACTTCCCGGGGGGCGCAATTATCATTCGGGGCGACCAAAGCGCCATGCTGGGCCGGGCCATTGAGGTGCTCGACTGCTGCCGGAAAGCGGACATTCAGAACGTGGCCTTTGCCGCCATGACCGAGGATGCGGCAAAGCAGAACGGGCCGGCATCCGCTCCGACGCCGGCCGCGCCGTAAGGGATGGGTCAAATCATGCCTGCCATGCGCCTTGCCAAGTGTATATCCGCAGCGTTTCTCCTGTGCTGCATGGGGTCCGTCTTTGGGCAGGACCCCGACCCCGCCGCGCCGCCGCTGGAGCCGGTAAAACCCGCCCCGGCTGTCCCTGCCGCACCCGCGGCGGGCCAGGAACAACTCGATTTTGCCAACGGCCTGTTTGGCCGCGGTTTCTTCAACGAGGCGGTTGAGGAATATGAAATCTACCTTGCCAAGTATCCGTCCGGCGCTTCCGCGGGTACGGCCTGGTTTCGGCTCGGCCAGGCGGCATACGCCACGGAAAAGTACGACAAGGCGCTGCCCGCCTTTGAGAAGGCCGCAGCCGCGCTCGAAGACCCCGCGGCAAAGGTTCAGGCCCAGTTGGGCAGGGGGGAGTCCCTCTATTTCCTAAAGCGGCAGGCTGACGCCGTGGAAGTCTTGAAGACGCTCGCCGGGGATGAACAGGGGAATGATGCGCGGTGCCGCGCCCTGTACTATTTGGGCCGGTCGCACCAGGACCTCGGCAGCCTGGACGTCGCGGCGGAGGACTTCGCCAGGGTCGGCACCGTGTGTCCCGACCATGCATTGGCGCCGTACGCCGAGTATCAACTTGCCAATATCAGTCTCTCGAAAAATCTTCTCGAAGATGCGGCGGTGGCCTTTTCCAAAGTTGCCAGTGATGCCAAGGCCGAAGAAACACTGCGGATGGAAAGCCGCTTTAGAACGGCTGAAATATACGACAAGATTGGCTGGGCCAGCGCTGCGGTGGGGGCCTATGAGCAGCTGAAGAAGGATTTTCCCGAGTCGGAGTATGCGAAGCGGGCGGATTACGGATATTCGTGGGCGCTTTACAACGCCGGCAAGTATCCGGAAGCCGCGGAGGCTGCGCAGAAATTTATCGCGGGCGACACGGACGCATCGCTTCTTCCCGGTATGAAGTACCTGCTGGCAAACTGTCTCCAGCAGCAAAAGAAATATGATGAAGCGCTTGCCGTATACCAGGAAATCGTGGACAAATTTCCCGATGCCTCCTTCGCGGCCCAGGCCCGGTACAAGAAGGCATGGTCGCTCTACCTGAAAGGCGATCTGCCCGCTGCAAAAGCGGAAGCGCTCGATTTCCTGCAAAAGTACCAGGATTCGCCGCAGGCAGGCGAAGCCGGATTCCTGCTCGGTTCCATATTGGTGGCCGATGGCAATTATGAGGACGCGCGCGAAGAGTTCCGGCTGGTGGCCGAAAAGTATCCGGACAGCACCTTTGGCCCCGAAGCGCTTTTCAAGTCCGCCGAGTGCCTTGCCCAATTGGGCGCACGGGACGAGGCCGCAAAGGTGTACGAAGAGTTTGCCAAGAAATATCCGGACAACCCGCTGACGGAACAGGCTATTTTGCGCGCCGGTGATGCGCAGTTCAGTGCGCAGGATTTCGCCCAGGCTGTTGCGAAATACGAGACCATCCTTTCGAAGAAGCTGGAACCGGCAGTGGAAGAGGACACGCTGTACCGTCTGGCTGTGACTTGCCACAACATGAAGGACCGCGCCAAGAGCGCCGAGACTTTCCAGAAGCTCGTGGAGAAGTTCCCCCAAAGCAAATTTGTGGCGGAAGCCCATTTCCGCATTGCCGAGTTTCAGTTGCGCGAAAAGAAAGACGCGCTGAAAGCCGTGGAAGAGTATCAGGCGGCGTTGGACGCCAAACCGGACACGGAGCTTTCGGGCAGGGCCATGCTCGGCCTGGCGCTCGCCCGCTATGAGCGCAAAGACTACGATCAGGCGGCCGACCTGTTCCTTAAAATCGTGACTGACATTCCGCAGGCATCGCTCCCCGAGGAGGTGTACACCTGGTGCGGTCAGTGGTTCTTTGACGCCAAGCAGTGGGACAAGGCCTCCAAACTCTTTGAGTCAATGCTGGCTGGGCTTCCCGGATATCCCTATCCGGACAAGGTGCGTTTCAAAATCGCCGAGTGCAGCGAGTCCGCCGGAAGGGCCGACGAGGCACTGCAGAAATACCAGGCGGTTGTCGATGCAGCGCCGAGCAGCGCAAAATCCATCGAGGCCCGTTACCGCATGGGTGCGCTGCTGGAAGCCAAGAATGAACCGGACAAGGCCATAGAATGTTACGAGGCCGCGTCCGAATCGAACACGGGCGACACGGCCGCACAGGCTCGGTTCCGCCTGGGTGAACTCTACGAGAAGCGGGGTGAGTTTGAACGCGCCGCACGAAACTACATGCGTGTCGCGATCCTGTTCCTGCATGAGACACTGTCCCCGGAGTCCCTTTGGCGGGCGGGCCAGTGTTTTGAGAAGGTGAACGGCGCCGCGCAGGCCAGGGGGGCCTACGAAGAACTGGTAAAAGACTATCCGAACGCGGAACAGGCGTCCAAGGCAAAGGATGCGCTCACCCGCCTGGGTGGTGCGCCCGCCGCGGCCGCACCACCTGAACCTGCCGCCGCCGATCCCGCCGCTTCGACACCACCTTCCGTGCCCGGAGGGCAATGACATGCTCAGCCGGCGCGCTTCGATGGTGTTGTCCTTTCTTCTTTCTGCCGTGCTGTACGTCTGTTTTCTGGTGTGTACCCCCTATATCGTTCTCATCAGCGCGGACGCGGGCGCCCCGAAGGTTCGCCAGGCTTTTCATGTCGAATTGAAAGACGTTGTTGAACAGCCCGTTGAACAGAAAAAGGAACCGGACAGCAAACCTGAACCGTCGGCGGAACAAACGGCGGGAGGAACGCAGTCAGGAAACGGGTCCGACCTTGCGTCGCGGCCGGGAACGATGACGGAACTCCTGACCCGCACCGATGATCAGTCCATGGCCGCGCAGGCATTTCAGGTGGCCAACGCCGAGATTCCCAACATGGTCGACCGGGTGTCCACAGACGCGGTTCCGCGCGAACACGATCTTTCCTACAGCGAAACGGGCGCAAAGCATGCGGATGCAAAGATAATAGAAATATCCAGGGAGACGGCCCGGCTCGACATTAACGTACCCCGTAAATTCGTACGGCCGAGCCCCGACCGGATTGTTGAACCGGGAACCTTCCCGACCCTTCGCAGCGAGGCGATTGAACCGGGACAAATCCCCATGGAAATCGACCGGCGCGGCATCAGTCTCATCGGCCAGCCCATTGTCATGCAGGGCCCCTCCGCAGCAGGGGCTCCCGCCGCTCCGGAAAGCCTTGTTGCATCGACACCGCCCCCCGAACCCCCGCCCATGCCGCAGGAAGTGGCAAAAGCCATTGAGAAGCCCATGGCGGAGGTTCCGCTTCAAAAGGAGCTTAAGGCGGTCCGCGCCGAAAGCGATTTCGTTTTTCTTGACGACCTGGTGGACATAAAGATAAACACCTACCGGCCCGCGGGCGACAAACAGGGCTTCTTTGAACTGAGCATCCAGCCCAAAGAAAGCGGCAAGATTGACATTCTTCCAAAGGACATCACGTTTGTGATTGACGCATCACGCAGCATGCAGCAGCGCAAACTTGACCTTGCCGCACGCGGTGTCGCGGATATTGTAAAGAAACTGCGGGCGGAAGACCGGTTCAACGTCGTTGTCTTTCGGGACACGCCTTCTCTGTTTCAGCCAAACCGGGTGCCTGCGACAGATACGCACAAAACCGCTGCGGAGGCCTTCCTCAAGGGGCTTGAATCGAAGGGACAGACCGACGTTTACAGCGCGTTGAGGGCAGCGGTGACGCAAAAACCGCGTGCAGGGATTCCCGGATTGATACTGCTGATTTCGGACGGGCGTCCCACGACCGGGATTCAGGACAGCCGGGAGGTGATCAACGCGGTCACCGCCGAAAACGGGCTGGAGAACAGCATATTCGCTTTTGGGTCCGGGGGAACGGTCAACCGTTACATGCTTGACCTAATTGCGTATCGGAACATCGGCCGCTGCGTTGTTACGGCCAACATGGAAGAAACCGCCGTGAAACTTCCGGCGTTCTTTGACGAATTCAGCGATCCGCTTCTGACCGATATCAGGGTGGATTACGGACACATTGAGCATGACGAAATTTTTCCGAGGGCCATCCCCGACTTTTACCGGAAAGGGGCGGTGAAGGTATACGGACGTTTCGATCCCGAAAGAGACAAAGAGTTCGTGATGCGCCTGACGGGCCGTGCGGGAAGCAAGGACAAGGAACTGGTCTTTCGGGCAAAGCTGGGCACTGCCGGACAGGCCACGGGCACCATTGCGTCGGAGTGGGCTTTTGCCAAGGCATATTATCTGATCGGCGAAATATCGCGGCAGGGGGAGACGCCGGAGCTGATGGGCGAACTGAAGGACCTTTCCGCAAAGTACAACATCCGCACGATCTACAACCAATAGGCTGACGGAAATCATGCCAGGGAGTGTTTGTGTGTCCGCCAAGGCCTCGAAATGGATGGAACTGCTGGGGGGGGGGAACGGGGCCAATGCCGCCCTCGCGGCGGTATACGGGCACGACAGCGGCACCCTTGCGGAACGAAAGGCGCTTTGGCGCAGGACGCTGGCACGTTTCATGGAGCGCTTTGGCGACCAGCCTGTCCGGCTCTTTCGGTCGCCGGGCCGCATCAACCTGCGCGGAATGCATGTGGACACGCACGGCGGCTGGCTCAATCTTGTGACCCATCAACGCGAAACCGTGCTGGTCGCGGCCGCTTCGGCCGGTTCCATGTCCGTGTTTGCCAACATCGACCGGGCCTATTCGGACGTCCTCTTTGATCTGCGGTCGGAACATGCGGGCACGGAACAGTCATGGACGTCCTTTCTCGGACGGCCTTGGGTTCAGGAGCGCATCCGGGCGCGGCGTACGGCGGGGATGGAATGGGCGAATTATGTTATCGGCGCGAGCCTCGCGGCGGTTTCGGGCAGAGAGGACCGCATGCGGGGCATGGTTGCCGCGGTGGGCAGCGACCTGCCGCAGGGCGCTGCGCTGAGTTCCTCCGCGTCGCTGTGCGTTGCGATCCTTTGCGGGGCGGGCGCCCTTAACGGAATCGAACCTGATCCCGAACGGCTTATCCGGGCCGGGCAGGATGCGGAATGGTACGCCGGCGCGCGGGTCGGGATGAGTGACCAGGGGGCCATGATCCTTGGCCGGCGCGGAAAGATACTGAATGCGGCGCTGTTTTCTGAGGACTTTTCGCTGGCCGGAAACCGCTATGTGGATTTGCCGGAGGAGGCCGTCATCCTGGTGGCCAACTCGCACACGCGGCGCAGCTTGAGCGGAAAACAGTTGGTGGAATACACGCGGAACCGTTTCGCCTATTCGGTGGCGATGCATGTGCTCCGCTCGACCGCGCTGGAATTGGGATGGCCGCCCGGGCGCGTTGCTTCGCTCGACCGGTTGTCCCGGCTGACGCCGGAATATCTCGGCGGGACCGGGCTCCTGTACGGTCTTCTCAAGCAGATTCCGCTGGAAATGTCGCTTGATGATATGCGTTCGCGCTATGCGCCGCCGGGCTTCGACGAGGCCTATGAACGCTATTTCGGCACGGTCCCGGAGGAGGAGCGGCCGGCGCGAATCCGCCTGCGCGGCCCGCTGGCGTTCGGCATGGCGGAGTCGGAGCGGGGGAGACGTTTTGCGGACTTGGCGTTTGGCGGTGACATTGCCGGGATGGGCGCGCTTATGACCACAGGCCATGACGGGGACCGTGTGGTCACGGGAGAGGGCCACGCATATGCCTGCGATCTTTCCGACCGGGCTCTGGACATGATGCAGGCGGCTTCGTTGCCCCTGGAACGGTGTTCCGGCGCATACGGCGCGAGCAGTCCCGTATTGGACCTCTTTGTGGACCGGGCGCTGGGCGCGGGTGCCCTGGGAGCCTGCCTGACCGGCGCGGGGATTGCCGGGGCTGTTATCGCCCTTTGCAGCCCGGAGGACAGCGACAGTGTGTCGGAAGCCCTGCGCGACTGCCTGTGCTCCGATGAGTACCGTCGCAGGGGAGGGCGCGCGGAACCGCTCACGGAAGGTGAATTGCGTAATGCCGTTGTGGTAAACCGGTCCACGGCGGGTGCCGGAGAACTTAAGCTGTAGGCACGCCGGGGCCGTGGTGTCCCTCCGCCGGCTTTGGATCGTTTTGGTGAAATAACGAAGGCCACCGTGGCCGATAGAGGCAAGAAGGCATGAAGATTAGAGTGCTTGGCGCGGCAAGCGGTGAAGTGACCGGATCGGCCTACATCGTGGAAACGGGTTCGAGCCGCGTCCTGGTCGACTGCGGCATTTTTCAGGGGGGACGCAAAGCCGAGGGCAAGAACCGCGTTGCGATTGCGCCCCGGCAGAAAATTGACGCGGTGCTGGTCACGCATGCGCATTTGGACCACACGGGCCGGCTGCCCATGCTTGTGAAGGCGGGATACCAGGGGGTGGTCTACGGCACGCCGGCAACGCTGGAACTGACGTCGCTTATACTGCGCGATTCGGCAAAGATTCAGGCGCAGGACGCGGAGCGTCACAACCGAAAGCGTGAACGCGCGGGTCAGGTGGTCGAAGAACCCCTGTATTCGCAGGAAGACGCGGAGTCCATCATCAAGCGGTTCGTTCCGGTGCCCTATCAGAAGGCCATTGTCGTTGCTCCGGGCGTTGCCGCTTGCTTCGCCGAGGCGGGGCATCTGCTGGGTTCTTCGAGCATCCAGCTTTCAGCGACCGAGGACGGAAAACAAAAGAGCGTCGTTTTCTCGGGTGATCTCGGCCCAAAGGGCGCGCCTATCCTGCGCGATTACGAACCTTTCCACAGCGCGGACATGGTGTTCGAGGAGTCCACCTACGGGGACCGTGACCACAAAGCCTTTGGCGAAACGGCCGAAGAGTTCATGAAGATTGTGTCCGACGCCGTCCAGCGCGGGGGCAGAATCCTTGTGCCCACCTTTGCCGTGGGCCGCGCGCAGGTGCTCACCATGCTGCTGGGGTGGATGTTCCGGAACAAACGGGTCAAACCGTTCCCGGTCTTTCTGGACAGCCCCATGGCTATTGAGGCCGCCAAGATCACGATGCGCCATCCAGAACTGTTCGACGACGAAATGCTGGACTACTTGAAGGACGGGGGAGACAAGACCAGCCTGCGCACGCTCAGGACGACAGCCACCGTGGACGAGTCGAAGACCATAAACGACTGCCAGGGGCCGTGTCTGATCATGGCCGGCGCCGGCATGTGCAACGCCGGACGCATTCTGCACCATATGAAGCACAGTCTGTGGCGTCCGGGCACTTATGTCCTGATCGTGGGGTACCAGGCTCCGGGGACACTGGGCCGTCAACTGGTGGACGGGGCAAAACTGGTGTCCATACACGGCGAAAAGATCGCCAACAACGCCAAGGTCCATACGCTGGGCGGGTTCAGCGCGCATGCCGGACAGAAAGACCTGGTTGCATGGTTCGACGTGGTGGCCCCGAGCAAACCGCGGCTGATCATAACGCACGGTGAAAATGAGCCGCGCGAGGCGCTGGCCGCCAAGATACTGGAGCGGCACGGAATACGCGCCGAACTGCCGGACGTGGGTGCGGAGATAACGCTGTAAAGGGCGCGGTGTTTTGCGGCCTTCCTAAATCGACGCGATGTGGTCGCGGAGCGCGGTTACGACCGTGTCCTGGTGCATCTGCGGAAGTTCCGGATACATCGGCAGGGCCAGCACCTCGCGGGAAGCGCGGTCCGCTTCGGGACAATGTGCGGCGGGGTCCAGTCCGGCAAAACATTCCTGGCGGTGAAGGGGCACGGGATAGAACACGCCGCAGCCTATGCCCCGTTCCGCGAACAGTTTCCGGCAGGCGTCGCGCCGGGGGACACGGATGACGTACTGGTGGTAGACATGCCATGAGCCAGGGCGTTCGACGGGAACCACGATTCCCGGGATATCCGCCAGGGCTTGGCTGTAGTATGCGGCATGTTCGCGGCGTGCTGCATTCCAGTCGTCTAGATGGCGGAGCTTCACGTTGAGCACGGCCGCCTGCAATGCGTGCAGGTGACTGTTAGTGCCCACGATTTCATGGACATAGGTGGCACTGGCCCCGTGGCACCGCAGCATTCTGAGCTTCTCCGCCAGCGCTCCGCTGGAGGCAAGGATCATTCCGCCTTCGCCGGCCGCACCGAGGTTTTTTGTGGGATAGAAGCTCAATGCGGCCATGACACCCATGGACCCGGCGCGGGCGTTGTTGTACCGGGCACCGATGGCCTGGGCGGCGTCCTCAATAACGGGAATGCCCGAAGCATTGGCAATGGCGAACAGCGGGTCCATATCGGCACACTGGCCGTAGAGATGAACGGGCAGAATCACCCGCGTGCGTTTTGTCAGACGCGCTTTCACCGATTCCGGGTCCAGTGTGTACGTGACCGGCTCGATGTCGGCAAACACGGGTGTTCCCCCTGCGTTGACAACCGCACCGGCTGTCGCGAAGAAGGTAAACGGCGAAGTAATGACCTCGTCTCCCGGCTGAAGATCAAGCGCTTTGAGCGCCAGATAGAGGGCGTCGGTGCCTGAAGCCACGCCAACGGCATGGGATGCGCCGGTATACGCTGCGACGGCCGCCTCAAAGGCATCCGAATGGGGACCGCCGCGAAACTGCTGCGACGCGAAAACATCGGCGACGACCGCGTCTATCTCCGTTTTGATGGCGGCATACTGCGCCTTGAGGTCCAGCATCGGCACGGGCATAAAGCAGGATTCCTGAAAGAAACGGCCCGGTACCGTACCGGGCCGCGATGGGGAAGGATAACAGACCGCCGGTTGGAGGTCAATTTGGGAAATGTGTTTTGCCGTTATTGGACACGCATGCGCCCAACGCCGAATACGGCGCCCGCGCGCTCACGAACTCATCTTGACCGCCCTGGCAAGGCTTTCCGCAAAGGCCTCCACGTTGTCCACCAAGGCGGGGTCATTGCCGTGCTCCGCGACTACGCGAACGATGGCGGAGCCTACGACTACGCCTTCGGCCAATCCGGCAACAGCGGCAGCCTGTTCCGGGGTGGAGATGCCGAAACCCACGGCGACGGGCTTCCCCGTAAGACGCTGGATACGCGCGACAGCTTCTTTCAGCCCCTCGGCCAGTGCGGCCTTTTCGCCGGTCACCCCCAGGCGCGAAACATAGTAGACGAAACCGGTGCTTTTCGCGCCGACGAGCCGAAGCCTGTCGTCGCTTGTGGTTGGGGCGGTGAGGAAGACCGTGCAGAGTCCGGCCCGGTCAAGAGCGGCCTTGTAGTCGTCGGCCTCATCTGGGGGAAGATCGACGCAGAGTACGCCGTCCACACCGGCATCCGCGGCGTCCAGCGCGAAGGTTTCAATGCCGTAGGCGAGAATGGGATTGAAGTAGCTGAAGAGCAGGAGGGGGACCTCGGACTTCGTGCGAATGGCGCGGACGGAGGCTATGACCTTGCGCAGGCTCGCACCGTGCAGGAGGGCCCGCTGGGCGGCTTCCTGGATGACGATGCCGTCGCCGACGGGGTCGGAAAACGGAACGCCAAACTCAATGATGTCGGCCCCGGCGCGCTCCAGCGCGAGCACAAGTTTTTCGGACACCTCCAAGTTCGGGTCGCCTGCCGTGATGTAGGGTATGAAGGCAGATACGCCCCGGGTTTTCAAGGCTTGGAAACGGGATTCGATACGGTTCATGGCTGGATGTCCTCCGCTTCAGACGAAGAGGCAGGCGGGAGGCCTGCGGTACGAATGCGGTTCATGGTTAAATCTCCTCGCCTTTCAAGATAAATTTGGCGGCCTGCTGCACATCCTTGTCGCCGCGGCCGGACAGATTGACGATGATGATTTGATCGGCGCTCATCTTCGGGGCGCGTTTCACCGTTTCGGCAACGGCATGGGCGCTTTCCAGCGCCGGGATGATGCCCTCGGTGCAACTGAGCAACTGGAACGCATCCAAGGCTTCCTGGTCGCTTGCGTGCGTGTACTCCACGCGGCCGCTGGTGAAGAGCAGCGCGTGTTCGGGGCCGACGCTTGCATAGTCGAGCCCGGCGGACACACTGTGCGTTTGGCCAATCTGGCCGTCTTCATCCTGGAGAACAAAGCTCATGGCACCCTGGAGCATGCCCAGCGTTCCGCCGGCAAAGCGTGCCGCATGCATCCCCGGCACGATGGCCGTACCCCCGGCTTCCACGCCGAACATGGCCACCCCGGTGTCGCCCAGAAACTCATAGAAAAGGCCCATGGCGTTGGACCCACCGCCGACACAGGCAACAAGGAGATCAGGAAGGCGTCCTTCTCTTTCCAGAATTTGGCGGCGGGCTTCCCGGCCAATGACGCTCTGGAAGTCGCGCACGATCATGGGAAAGGGGTGCGGACCATGCACTGTGCCCAGCACGTAATGGGTGTGTCCCACATTGGTCACCCAGTCGCGCATGGCTTCATTTATCGCGTCCTTGAGCGTCCTGGAACCGGTATCAACGCCGACAACCCGCGCACCGAGCAGGCGCATGCGGAATACATTCAATTTTTGGCGTTCGATGTCCTCGGTCCCCATGTACACGTCACATTCCAGGCCGAGCAGGGCCGAGGCCGTGGCGGTGGCGACACCATGCTGTCCGGCGCCGGTCTCGGCGATAACGCGGGGCTTGCCCATGCGTTTTGCGAGAAGGCATTGTCCGAGGGCATTGTTTATCTTGTGCGCCCCCGTGTGGGCCAGGTCTTCG
>CAZOMH010000026.1:0-16784 GCA_964580415.1 uncultured Nitrospirales bacterium | reverse complement strand
ACGAGGTGTCCTGGCGCGGCCCCTATGCCAAGCCGAACCGGACGGGTGCGCGCGCGGCCACGGACGGCGCGGTGGTGCGGGTGGACGGTGAATGGCGCATGCTGAAGGACGGCAAGTTCGGGCTGTCATGGTATGACAAGCGCGACATCGGCACGGACCGGGACACCATCGCCGGCGCGCACCGGGGCGGCACGCACCGGCATGAGTTCTGCGCGACGGGCGCGCGCATCGGCTTTACCTATGACGACTTTCTGCTCAAGCAGTACGACCGCACCATCGGCTACATGGAGCGCAACCCCAAGGCGCCGCAGGGGGCGCTGTGCTGGTTTGCCGTGCTGGTGGCGGTGCCGCCGATGGGCCAGGCCAAACCGGGCGAGCTGGAAAAGGCCTACGGCGACTCCTGGGTGGACCCGCAGGGCACGATGCGCGCGTTCATCGGCAAGGTGCGCAACGACGACGGCTCGTATATCGAGTCCCTGTACGTGGTGGACATTCCGAAAGATGTGGACATCACCACGAGCGACTCCGGTTCGGCGACGCGCTATCCCGCCCCGCCCAAGGGGTTGAACGTGCGGCGCCTGACCCATGACTGGGCGGGCGGCGTGGTGCGCGGCGCGCCGGACGGCGCACATATCGCCTATTTCGGAAAAGATGCCGCGGGCGACACGCAGGTGTTTACCATCGCGGCAAATGGCTCCGACAAGAGCGACGACCCGGCGCTGCGGCCCGTGCAGGTTACGAAGATTGCCGGCGGTGTCGACGCGTGCCTGCGCTGGCACCCGTCGGGCCGGACCATTTTCGTGACCGTAAAAGGCGGCATCGCGGCCGCATGCGCGGCCCCCGGGCCGCGCTTTGGCGAGACCGTGTACCTGACGGCGCGCGGCGACGGCGCGCCGCGCCATGCGCTGGTGGTGTCGCCCGACGGCAAGACCGTCGCCTACAACCGCCTTGTCCCGACCAAGGGCCCCGACGGCAACACTGTCAAGAACTACGCGGGGCTGGACATGAAACAAATCCTGGCCATCGAATTCCCCGATGCGAACGGGGACGGCATGACAGATGGTTGACCGCCCGCCGTCCGGCACTCTACTTCCGGCACCACACCCCGCCGGTGCCCGGATTCTCCGGGCGGCACTGGCCGGGAGTGCGGCTGTCTTTTGGCTCGGTGTCGTGCTGCTTTTCTCTGAGGCCGTTATACGCTCACTGGCACCCATCGTCGGGCGGACTTTGAATGCAGAGGCAATGGCACGTATCCCGGAGCTTCAACAGGCCGATAATTCCGAGTATGAGGCGGCACTGGCCGGTCCCATACAGCCGCCCCCCGGCATCTGCCGCAATGATCCGCCCCGGGAAACTTTCTCAACCTTGTCCGCGGCCGAACGGCAGTCCTTCGCCGACCGCCGCGGCGAATGTGCCGTGATTTTGGACAAAAAAGGCAATGTTGAGCAGGTGTTTGCCCCCCGGGACCCACCGGAGGTGTCCGCCCTGGGCGCGGTGCTGCATGCCGGAGATCACGTGCAAACGCTGCTCGACGCAAAAGAATCCGAAGATTTGGACCGGTTGCTCAACGGTGATGAGCCTGATGGGTACCGCGAATACAATGTCCGGGTGGCGGAGACCGGCCCGGTCTGCATGGAAACCTCTTACCCCGCGCCGCGCGGCGGAGAGCGGGTGCTGTTCTTCCGATTGTCCCGGTATATTGAACGCTTTGCGCTGTACCGGCCGCTCACATGCCGCGTCAATTGGTACCATGATGACTTCACGCGATCCATGTGGTGGACCAACTCGCTGGGATACCGGGACCGCGAGATCGACACGCCCAAACCCGCGGGTCGGCTCAGGGTGCTGTGTTTGGGGGGATCGACCACGGTCGAGGGGCCGCATAACGCCCTGACCTATCCCAAGTATCTGGAACGCCGCCTCCGCACCCGGCTGGGCGAGGACCGCGTGGAGGTTATCAACTGCGGCGTCGATGCGGGTATCATTGGGACAACGGTCGCTCAAACCAGGCGCTGGCTGGCACTGCAGCCGGACCTTGTGGTTCACTACAATTTTGTAAATGACCTGTACGGTATTGTGGACACCGCCATCAAACGCAGCGTTCCGCCGGGGTCCGCGCGCGGGCGGCTTCTAAAGATGCTTGCGGAATCGAGGCTCGCCGCGTGGGCATTTCCGGATTGGTTCATGCCCGACACCGCCCTGCTTGAATCGGAAATAAAGAAGGACGTGATTGAACCGCTCGAACGCATGACCCGTGAGGCGCAGGCGGGCGGGGTTGCCGTTGCACTGTGCAGTTTCGCCTGTCCCGACGCCAACCGGTTAAGCATGCGCGAGAGAATATACTTTGATCGGACTTTTGACATGCGGATTCCAATCCCGCTCCGGACCCCGCAGTACGGGCGGGTGGTGACCGTATTCAACCGAATGCTCAAAGATTCGTGCCGCGCGACCGGCGCCATATATGTGCCGGTGGAGGAGAACCTCACGGGTGGCATGGAGACTTTCGCCGACATATGCCATCTTCGGCTGCCCGGCATCAGGCGCAAGGCGGACATTGTGTATGACGCCGTGGCGGATACTTTGGCGAAACGGAACGCGCAATGATCCCCGCCGCGCAGAAACAGCCGGCCCGGACGAATATGACCCATGGATAATCCTCCCGACATTTCGAAACTGCCGCCCGCAAAGCTGATTCTCTATTCTTTGCTGCCGGCCATCATTTTGCTTGCGGCGTTCGAGGGCGGGGCGCGGCTGCTGGAATGGGTGCGCCCGCCGCTGCCCGCCGACTACGGCATGGGCTTTGACGACGACAGCCGGGTGTTCATGCCGGCGGGGGTGCTGCGGCCCGTCATGGTCACGCGCCCGCAAAAGGAGATTTCCTTCGTCCACCAAAGCTTTCCCACGCCAAAACCGCCAAACACCTTCCGAATCTTCTTTCTGGGCGAGTCGAATGTCAACTACCTCCAGTGGAATATAAAGAAACTTGCGGCGCGTCTTGGCGGGGCGGACACCAGGGGACGCCGTTTCGAAATCATCAACGCGGGCGGGCTCGCCTACGGGTCGCAACGGCTTCTCCGGGTGGCCCGGGAGATCGTCAACTACGAACCCGACATGATGCTGGTTTACATCGGACACAACGAATTTGAGGAACTGGAGCAGGAGAGACTGGCCGAGCCGCAGCGCGCGGCCGTGCAGCGCCAGGTCTACCGGTCCGCCTTCATGCGGCTGCTGCGCGACACGGCGGCCAATGCGCGCATCACATGGATGCGGCTGCGCCTCGCGTTTTCCAGCCTGCCCCCCGAGGTCAATTACATGGCCACGTTCGGGCGCGATTTCAGCGCCGCCGAAATTGACCGGCGCATGGCCGAATACCGCAAGAACATGGGCGCCATTCTGGCGCTTTGCCGGGACCGCCAGGTGCCGGTGATCATGGGGGTCATGGCCACAAACCTGTGGAAGCCCGACCTGCTGGACCGGTACAAGGACTCAAAGGAAGAAATTGCGCGGCGCTACGCCGCGGGCGACTGGCAGGGCGGCATGGCACTCGCGCGCAGGATGCTGGGCACCACGCCTCACCACCAGGCCTCGGATGTGGAAAACGGGATCATCCGGGACCTGGCGAAAGAGTATGGAACCACGCTCGTGGATATCGAAGCGGCCATTGCGCGGGCCGAGCCGCACGGCGTGACCGGAGAAACGCTTCTTACGGACCGGTGCCATGTGAGCCAGGAGGGCAAAGAGATTCTCATCCGGGAGTATGAGCGGGCCATACGGAGGATCACCGGCATTCCGGATTCCGGTTCCCAGCCGCCGCCGGCTACGCCAGACGCAGCAGGCGGGCCCGGCTGAGTTCGGCATCGGCAAAACGTTTGGCGTAATAGGCATGGGTGTCGTACTGGGCCCGGCAGGTGGCCTTCCGGTCGTTGGCGTACTTGTTTCCCTGTTTGCGGTCGAGGATGCGGGCCTTCGTGTCGTCGCGGGTCTGCAGTTCCATGATCTCGATCACTTCGCGTTTCAGTTCGGGATCATAGACCGGAAAGGCGACCTCGACGCGCCAGTCAAGGTTGCGCTCCATGAGATCGGCCGAACTCATGAACACGCGCGCCTCGTCGCCGGTTCCAAACACATACACGCGCTGGTGCTCCAGATAGCGGTCGAGTATCGAGATGGCGCGGATGTTCTTGTGCGGCAGCATGGCGTAGGTGGTTCGGATAATCAAATCCACCTGCACGCCCGCGTCGGCGGCTTCACGGATGCGGCGGATCACCTGGCTGTCGGTAAGGTGGTTGACTTTGATCAGGATGCGGCCCAGCGCGCCCTTTGCCTTCTCCTCCGCGATGTTCTTGTAGAGCACTTTGCGCGTGTTGAAGGGCGACACGAGAAGATGTTTGAACTTGGGCAGCGCGAGCGCCCGCACAGTGGCGGCCTGCTGGAAGAATTCAAAGACCTGGGCGACCTCGCCCGTGAGGCGCCTGTCCGCGGTGAGCAGCGTGCTGTCCACGTACAGGTTGCCCGTCGTCTCGTTGAAATTGCCCGTGGACAGGCCCGCAAAGAGCTCTTCGCCCCGGCGGATAAGCAGCAGCTTGGAATGCACCTTGAGCGGCGGCACGCCGTAAACCACGGCCACGCCCACCTCGCCGAGCCGCTCCGAAACCCGGATGTTGTGCTGCTCGTCGAACCGCGCCTGCAACTCGACGGACACGAACACTTTCTTGCCGTTCCGGGCGGCGTTGACCAGCGCGTTGACCACCTGGGAACGGTTGGCCACGCGGTACAGGGTCATGCATATTTCGCGGACCTCCGGATCGATGGCCGCCTCGCGGAGCAGCCGCACGACGTGGTCGAAAGACTGGTAGGGATAGGTGACGAGGATGTCGCGGCGGCGGATCACATCCATCATGCGGCCGCGCTGCGCATCGAGCACGGGGTGGTCGTTGGGCCACTGCTCCTCAAAAGAAAGATCGGGGCGCTTGGCGGGGAACCGCATGAGATCGCGCATGTTGTGATAGCGCCCGCCGGAAATGGTCGTGTCGGCCTGGCCCAGTTTCAACTCCTTGATCAGCCGCTGCAGCAGGCCCGCGGGCATGTCCTCGTCGTGGACGAAACGGGTGGGACGCCCCCCCTTGCGCTGCCGCAGCACCTTCTCCATCTTGCGGACATACCCCTCGGAAAAGTCATTGTCGATGTCCAGTTCGGCGTCGCGGGAAATCTTGAACTCAAACGCGTCGATCCGGTCGTAGTCGAAGATGTAAAAGACCTCGTGCAGCGCATGGCGGATCACGTCGTCCACATACATGATGCAGCCGTTGGGCAACTGCACAAAACGCGGCTGGTCCGCCGGGATTTCGAGCAGGGCGTAGGGCACGGCGCTGCCGCGCATCTGGATGCCGAAATAGAGCGCCCCGTCGGTCAGCTGGGGCATGGGAAAACCGTCGCGCAGAATGATGGGCACCAGGCCGGGCAGGACTTCCTCGCGGAAGTACTCATCCGCCCACTGGCGCACCTGCGGGGTCTCCCGTTCGAGATCGTGCTCGTCGATGAGCCGGACCCCCTGCGCCTCCAGTTCGGACATGATCGCCGCATAGGCATCCTGGAAACGGTCGTCCAGGTTGCGGGCCTTTTCCATGATTTTGGCCAGCACCTGCACCATGGCCTTCTTGCCCATTTCGATGCGGCGCTGAACGCTGGCCACCCGCACCTTGAAGAATTCGTCCATGTTCGACGAAAAGATGCCCAGGAACTTCAGACGCTCCATGAGCGGATTGCGCCCATCCTCCGCCTCCTGAAGCACCCGCTCGTTGAACGACAACGTCGATATTTCCCGAATCTGCGGAATGTTCTTCATACCGTCTCTGCGCCTCTGCGAACGTTGCAACCGGCCAATGGATAATCATAACCCATTGCCGGACTGTTTCCAAGCCGGGTCCGCGAACCAAAATCCGCACGCAAGAATTGTCTGTGATGGGATGGCGCATGCGGATACGTTTCGTGGCTGCGGCGTCCTCGCCGCAGTCTGCACAACTCCTTGACACTCTGCGGCGGAGACGCCGCGGCCACAAAGCGCTCGTTTATTGGTTTCCCTGCAATCAGCCAAAAATTAAGTGCGGATTGGGGGCGAACACCGGCACCCTTTGAAACCGGGACCGCGGAGGCGCTATTTCAGCCGGGCCGCGAGCCATTCGGCGAAGTGCAGCGGGGCCTTTTCGGTGAGGTGGGTGATCTGGTGGCGACAACTGGTGCCGGAGGCAATCAGGTCGGTGCCGGCGGTCAGGGCGTTAATCTTCTCGACCAGCGGTTTTGCCACGGCCAGCGACAAGTCGTACTTGGCGTCGAGCGCGCCGAAGGCGCCGGCCATGCCGCAGCAGCCGGTGTCGAGCAGCGCGGCGGCGGCGTTGGGCGCCCGTTCCGCGAGCCGGCACATCGCGCCGGTGTCGGTGAGCGCCTTGCTGTGGCAGTGGGCATGGATGGCGGCGCGGGCCGGCGTCCCGTTAAATGCAAGCGCGTTTGGTTCGCGGGCAAGAAGGTTCTCAATGAATTCTTCGAAGAGGAAGGCGCGTTCCGCAACGGCTTCGGCACCCTCCAGCTTCAGTTCGCGATAGTCTTCCTTGAACATGGAATAGCAGGACGGTTCGAGGAAGAGGACGGGCTCGTTGCCGCCGGAAAGCAGGGCCAGATTTTTTCTGCCGAATTGACGGACCAGGCCGAGCCGGCCCATGCTGAATGCGGGCCGGCCGCAGCAGGCGCGGCCGCCGGGCAGTACCACCGTGCAGCCGGCGGCCTCAAGCACGCGCACGGCGGCCTTGCCGATGTTCGGCTCGTTGTACCGGACAAAACAGTCGTCCCAAAGAATGACGCGGCCGCGGGTTCCCGCCTCCGTCCGGCGGCTTTTGAACCAGCGGTCGAAGCGTTCCGCGGCATAGCGCGGCAGGGGCCGTTTTTCGCTGATCCCCAGCGTGTTTTTCATCACGCGGCGCAGCGGCTTCCACTCCAGCATGGCATTGGACAGGGACGGCACGAGGCATCCGGCGGCGCCGAGCAGGTCCACGCGGCTGAACACGCGCGCTTTCAGGGGAACGCCGTGCTTTTGCTGCCGCGCATGCATCAACTCGGCCTTGAGCAGGGACAGGTTCACATTGGACGGACATTCGGCCGCACAGGCGCGGCAGGCAAGGCAGTTGCCAATCGCCTCTTCCAGCGCGCCAGCCGTGAGGGGGCCGTCCGGCCCCTGGATGCGCCCATCAAGCACGGCGCGGATGAGGTTGGCGCGGCCGCGCGTGGACATCATCTCGTCGCCGGTGGCCTGGAACGTCGGACACATCACCGGCGGGTCCTTGCGGCATCCGCCGCAGCCGTTGCACTGCTCCAGATTGCCGGCAAAAGAGTGATCCTTCGCGGCGAATTCGATCAATGGTTCAAAGGGGAGTTTGATTTCGGATCCGTCGCCCTGCCGCAGGTTTGTGTCCATTTTGTACCGGCCGTCGTCGAGGATTTTGCCGGGGTTAAACAGGTTGCCCGGGTCGAAGGCGGTTTTGATGCTTTGCATCAGCGACACCATTTCCGGGCCGATGTGTCCGGCGACGAATTCGGTGTGCGCGATGCCGACGCCGTGCTCGGCGACAATGGAACCCTTGAACTCGCCGACAAGGCCGGCGACTTCTTCCTCGAGTTTGCGGAACCGCCGGATGTCCGCGCCCTTGTGCATGTCGACCATGGGCCGCACATGGAGCAGTCCCGCGCCCACGTGCCCGTAGAATGAGGCGTGGAAACCGGCCCCGGCAATCAGTTTCTGCAGTTCGCGCGTGTATTCGGGCAAACGCTCCGGCGGCACGCACATGTCCTCGATACCCGCGGCGGGCTTGGCCGGACCGGCGCATCCGGTAAGCAGTGACAGGCCCGACTTGCGCAGGTTCCACACAAGCGCCATTTCGCGCGCGCCGGTGAAGATGCGTGTGCGCAGGCCCAGCCTCATCTGTTCCAGCAGGGGCAGTTTTTCCTTTTCATCCCCGTAGAATTCGACGATGAGAATGGAACCGCAGGACTTGGCGTCCAGTTCGAGCAGGTCGCGGGCGGCCTTGAAGGCGCGCTGTCCGCGCGTCTGGCCGAAGAGCGTCTCGTCAATGTTCTCGATGGCCGCGGGGTTCAGGCCGCGAATGGCCAGTGAAGCGTCAAAGGCATCCTGCGGCGTGTCAAAGAAGACGAGGCCGAGCCCCTTCGACTTGGGCAGCGGCACGGCCCGGAGCACGGCGGAGCAGATCAGCGCCAGCGTGCCCTCGCTGCCGCCCATGAGCTTGACCGGGTCCGGACCCGCGGCGCGCGCGCGCAGGTAACGGTCCACGCCATAACCGGGCCAGCGCTTGCAGATGCGGTCGTGAAAACGTTCCCGGATTTCCTGCGCCTGCCCGGCGATGAGCCGGTCCAGCGGCTCCATGATCCCGGGCAGCGCGCCGGGCCCCAGTTCCGTCACGGTGCCGTCGGCCAGAACAACCTCAAGGGACTGGACATGGCTGATGGTGGTGCCGTAAATGGGCGCGCGGGCGCCCGACGAGTCGTTGGCAATCATGCCGCCGACCGTGGCGCGCGAACTGGTGGCCACGTCGGGGCCAAAGGTCAGTCCGCGGGGCTGGAGAAACGCATTAAGCTGGTCGAGCACAACCCCTGCCTGCACATGCACGGTGTGCTGTTCCGGATCGAACTCGATGATCCGGCGGTTGTGGCGGGAAAAATCGACCACCAAACCGTCGCCGAGCGCCCCGCCGGCAAGGCCGCTGCCCGCGCCGCGGGCAGTGACAGGCACACCGGCCGCGCCGGCGGCGGCCACAATGGCCGCGGCCTCGGCCGCGCCCCTGGGAAAGGCGACCGCCGAGGGAACCAACTGGTGGAGCGATGCGTCGGTGGCAAACAGTTGGCGTGTAAGGGCGTCGCAGCGCACATCCAGGCGCGTTTCCCGCGCTATTTTTCCGCACTTTTCTGTATACATGTCCTATCCTGCCAGGGTCATCCGGCCCCCCCGGGTTGTTCCAGGCCTCCCGCAATTGGCGCGGCCTTGTCCGGAACGGTAGAATACGCCATAAAGGGACTCATATTCAGCCTGATGACCGGCGCGGCGAATCCGCGCCGGGAGAATCCAGAATACGGAAGTCGAGACACGCAAAGATATGAGATATCAAACTTGAGATTTAAGAAGGCGGCAGACAGGGATGTCCGCCCCCGCACTTGTGCCTGTCAACCTGCGGACCTGACTGAACGCTTTCCAGAAGAGGCATGAACTTGTCCGACAACAGCGCAACCAGCCCAATCGTTTCGAACGGCACCCCGGACGCGCCCATGGCGCGTCCGTCACGGCGGGTGCTTTGGACGCTGGCCGCCGTACTGCTGCTTGCGCTCGGGTTGCGCATGTTCAACCTTGGGGCGCGCAGCATCTGGTACGACGAGAGTTTTATTCTCGCCGTGGCCGGCGACGCCCCGGCCAGCCTGTGCATGTGCAATCCGGAAATCTACGACGAGCCGCCCATGATCAACGCGGTGGCCGCCCTGGCCGGGAAAACGGCGGACATGGCCGGGCTGGTGCGCGGATTCTGGCCGTACGACGTTTGGATCAAGCTTTGGCCCGCGGGCTTTTCCCTGCTGGCCGTCTTCTTTGTGTGGGCCGCCTTCCGGCGCCTGTTCCGGAACGAGGCCGCCGCACTGCTGGGCGCGGCGCTGTGCGCGGTGACCCCCTTCCAGATTTACTATGCGCAGGAAGTGCGGGCCTACGCGCCCTATGCCTGCTATTCCTCGCTGCTGCTGTACTGCGCCGTCCGGGCCGTGGAGGACAACCGCGCCCGCTGGTGGGCGGGCGTTTCGGCGGCCATGGTCCTCATGCTCTACACCCATTACTTTTCGGTATGGAACATCGCGCTGTTCAACGCGTTCTTTGTCGGCCTAATCCTCGCGGGACGCCGCCGCATGTTCTGGCCGTGGGTCATTTCGCAGGGGATCGCGTTTGTTCTGGTGCTGCCCTCGCTCTCGCTCATGTACCACGCCAATGCGGTGCTCACGAACGTCCGGAACATCTACAACATCACCCCGACGGCAACCCACGGCTTCATCACCTTCAAGGACTTTCTCGCCGGGTACACACCCCGCAGTTTCCTCTACTGGCCCCTCTTTCTTGCCGGGGCGTTTTTGTACCTGGCGGGACTCTGGCGGCTGCGCGGACGTCGGTCGTCGATGGTGCTGATGGTGCTGCTGACGGTGGTGCCCGTTTTCGCAAACGTCCTTGTCTGGCGCATGCGGACCTTCCCGATGTACGAGCACCGGCTCTTCATCTTCTCCGGACTGGTCGCCTGCGGCGTGATCGGGCTCGGCATGGCGTCGCTCCGTCCGCGGATTGCGGGCTGGGCCGCGGGTGCGGCCGTGTTTGCGCTGATGGTGCCGTGCCTGTCCGACTATTACCACCAGAACATGCACCCGGACATGAACCACCGCATGGGCGCGCGCTACAAGGTGGACAGCCGGACCGCGGCGCAATATATCGCCAGGAACACGCAGCCCGGCGATGTTGCGGGCCATGCCAGCCATTTTACCTATCTCCCGATGCGGTACTACCTTGAAGGGAAAACGCTGCCGCAGTACTGCCTGCGGCTGACGGAGGAAGAGTTGACCGGCTTCCTCGGCACCCTGCCCAAGCCCGCCCTGTGGGACCACTTTGGCGTGACACCGCGCATGCTGCCCGAGGTGGCCGCGCGGGGGACAAGAATGTGGTATGTTGAATCGTGGTGGGACCCGTGGAACATCCCGCCGCACGTGCAAAACATGCGCCGCTGGCTGGAAGCGCACGGCCGGGCCGTTGAACAAAAGCAGTTCGACGGGCTTACGGTCACGCTGTTTGAACTGCGGCACGAGGTGGCAAAGCCTTGAAACGAACCGTATTGGCCCTGGGTTTTCTATTCTGTGCCGGTGCCGCGATGCTGGCCGCGGGCGCATGGATGGCCGTCACACGTCCGGAAAACGGCACCGCCGCCCAGCGGCCCGATGTGGTGCTTCTGGTGCTCGATGCGCTGCGCGCGGACCGGTTGGGCATGCAGCGCAACGGGCAGCCGCTGACGCCGTATCTGGACGAACTGGCGAAAGAGTCGCTGGTCTTCTCGAACGCCATCACCCAGTGCAGTTGGACGCGGCCGTCCATGGCCACCCTTTTCACCTCGCTGTACATGGACGCGCACCAGGTCTATTATGACTGTGCCCAGAAGGAACCCGGCAAGGGTTCCTCCGACGCCCTTCCGCTGAGTCTCGACACGCTGGCAGAGTTGCTCAAGGCCAACGGCTACAGGACGGCAGGCTTGCAAACAAACGGCAATTTGACGCAGAAGCTGGGCTTTGCGCAGGGATTCGACAGCTACGAGTACTTGTCCAACGCGCCGGCCGGACAGCTCACTGACGCGGCGCTAAAGACTCTGGACACGCTGGGCGGCAAAGGGCCCCGCTTCCTTTACGTCCATTATCTTGACCCGCACCTGCCCTACACGCCGCCCGATTCCTACCGCACACTGCTTGGATGGCCGCTTGTCCTCAGCCCGGAAGAGACCGCCACCGTCACCGATTTCATGCCCTATTTCCGCGACTACCTCGAATACATCACGGGCATGCAGCCGGCACCGAAGTTTCCCCCGCTTTCGGAAACGGCGCACGAGGCGGTGCGGTTGCTCTACGACGGTGAGGTGCGCTACAACGATGACGAGGTGCGCCGGCTGATGGCCTCATTGCGCAAGAGGCTTCCCAACGCGCTGGTTATCGTCACGGCCGACCACGGCGAGCACCTGTGGGACCACAAGTTTGTCAGCCATGTCATGACGCTGTACGACACGCTGACCCGGGTACCGTTGATTGTGAACGGCCCGGGCGTCGCCCCAGGACGCACAGACAAACCGGTGGGGCTGGTGGACCTCATGCCGTCCATCGCGGAGCGGGCGGGTATTCCCGCCGCGCCGTGGTGGCAGGGCAGGTCCATTTTTGGCGATATTCCGGCGGATCGCGTGCTTTTCTCGCATACCGAGGCCAACTCGCCCCGGTACAATCTCTCCCTGGAAATGGCACAGCAGGGTACGCTTAAGCTGATCATGAACCGCAAGAAGGAAAACGCGGACGAGTTGTACGACCTTGCGACGGACCCGGGCGAATTAAACAACATTATCGACCAGCGGCCGGAGGACGCGGAAAAGTTCCGCAAACTGATCAACACCCACCGCCTGGCCAACATAAAGGCTCGACGCAGCGCCCAGGAAAAGGTTGTCCTCGATGCGGAGACGCTGAAACATCAGCGCGATCTGGGGTACTGAAAATGACTGGCGGCACCGTCCGCATCGGCCCGGCGGGCTGGTCCTATCCGGACTGGAACGGCATCGTTTATCCGCCCGGCATGTCCAAGAGCCGACATCCGTTGTCGCTGCTGAGCGAGTGGTTCGACACGGTCGAGGTCAATAGTTCCTTCTACCGCCTGCCCGACCCGAACCACGCAGTGGCGTGGATAAAGCAGGTGAAACACAACCCGCGCTTCCTGTTCACTGTCAAACTGTGGCAGGGGTTCACCCACGAAAAGGACTGGCCCGGCGACACCGCCGTGCGCGCCTATGCCTCCGGTGTGCTGCCCTTTCTCGACGCGGGACGACTCGGTGCCGTGCTGGTGCAGTTCCCGTGGAGTTTCCGCCGCACCCCCGACGCGCGCAGGCGCCTGGCCCAGATCGTGGCGGCCTTCCGCGAACTGCCCATGGCCGTCGAGGTGCGGCACACCTCGTGGGATGTGCCCGAGTTCTACGCCTCGCTGAAAGACCAGGGGATCGCCTTTTGCAACATAGACCAGCCCGTGCTGCGCGACTGCCTGCCGCCCTCCGAGCACGTCACCGCACCCTTCGCCTATGTCCGGCTGCACGGCCGCAACGCCGAACACTGGTTCCGCCAGGAATCGGGGCGCAATGACCGCTACAATTACCTCTACGATTCCACCGAACTGGATGAATGGGTGACCAAGGTCCGCAACATGAAGAAACAGGTCAACGA
The DNA here is from genome assembly GCA_964580415.1 of uncultured Nitrospirales bacterium. Taxonomy (GTDB): domain Bacteria; phylum Hydrogenedentota; class Hydrogenedentia; order Hydrogenedentales; family CAITNO01; genus CAITNO01. Next base: position 3,749 of record CAZOMH010000026.1, on the reverse strand, counting down.
CCTCTTCATGATCACCAACAACCACTACCGCGGCCAGGCCGTCGTCAACGCCATTGAGATGCAGTCCGCCCTGGGCATCCTGCCACAGAACCCCGCGCCGTGGCTGGTGGATTACTATAAGCAACTCGGGAATTGCAGCCCGGGCAAAATGTAGAAGAGGCTTCCAGCCCCTTTCTTCCAGTAATTTGACCGCGACTGCGAAATAACGAGGCAATACGGGAACGTGGTGTGCCGCTCCAGCCGCTTGTGCCTGGCACGGTTGAACACAGAACGCGGCAGGATGCCGCGTCTACTTTGAACCCACCGTTTGCAACTCGATAATGGTGTCCAGCGCGTCGTGCTGGGCGGTGGGCATCGTGATCTCGGTATGCTCGACCGTTTGCACCACCTTAACCTCGCCGCCGGTTAGCACGCGGGAGGCTTCCACTTTGAGGTCCTTCAGACGGTCGATAACGAGCGTGTCGCCGGGCCATTTCTGAATGTGTACCCACACTTTGTCGCCCTTGGTGGTGCATCCGCCCCATTCGCCGTTGGGGATGGGACCGCCGCGGGTGCCGTAGATGGTTTCCCCGTACTTGCGGAGCCATTCGCCCATCTGGTGCAGGATTTCCACCTGTTTGGGATCGATTTCGCCGGTGGGCAGGGGACCCACATTGAACAACAGGTTGCCGTCGCCGGTGACGGTCTGGATGAGCATGCGCAGGCATTCCTCAAAGCTTCGGGTCCGGCCGTCGGGACGGTAGGACCAGCCGCCGCCGTCCTTGCACTCGGTCATGGTCACGCAGGATTCCCAGCCGCGGCCGTACTGAAACTTGCCGATGCGCTGCTCGGGGGTGTCGAAATCGCCGTTGACCATCGGCACGAGCCCCGGCGCGGGCTGGTCTTCCGTCGCCCGGATAAACCGCGCGGCGCGGTCGTTGACCAGGATGCCCGGCTGCAGCTGGTGGAGCATGTCGAACAGTTCCTGGAACTTGTAATCGTGCCAGTTGCCGGCGACATGGTCGAACCACAGCATGTCCACCCGGCCGTAGTTGGTGAGCAATTCGCGCACCTGGCCGCGGTAAAAGGCGTCGTATTTCATATTGTCGCCGACAAGATAGTCGGGATGGGTCCAGTCGCGGGTGGAATAGTACCAGCCCAGCTTGAGCCCCTCCTTGTGCGCGGCATCGGCGATTTCTTTGCAGATGTCCCTTTTGAAGGGTCCGGCCATGATGCTGTAGTCCGGGCGCAGTTCGGTGGGCCACATGGAAAAGCCGTCGTGGTGCTTGGTGATGAAGACCACGTACTTCATGCCGGCGTCCTTGGCCATGCGCATCCATGCGTCGGCGTCGAACTTGACCGGGTTGAACTGTTTGTACAGGTTGTCGTACACCTCGGGCGGCACAACGGCCGTGTCGCTGGGATGATCGAAGGGATGGCCCTTGCGGGACCAGCTGATTTCCGTGCCGTTGACGCTGGCCGGTCCCCAGTGGATGAAGAGGCCGAACTTGGCGTCGCGCCACCACTGCATGCGGGCTTCCTGCGCCGCGGCGCTTTCCCCGGCCACGGAACCTGCGGGGGCGTTTTCGGCCGTTCCTTCCGCCCCGCAGGGCCAGCCGAATGCCAGCATCAGCATTCCCAAACCGGTTGCGATGTGCTTTTTCATGCCATGGTCTCCTGTTAACCCCCAGTCTAGCTGGATGCGCAAGTCTTTTCAAGGCAATCGGTTCCGCGTTACTGCGGGCCCCAGACCGCCGTTGGCGGCGATTCGCGGCCGAATGTCGGTTCGGGCATGTGGGGCAGCCGCCCTCGGCGGTCGGCCTGAGATCGGCGATCCCGAACGACAGGCGAGGGCGCCTGTCCCACAATTTTGGCAGCCGGGCACTGCATGGGCTTTATGGACTGTATCGACTGGACAGACGCACATTGCCTCGGTGGAGCATATCCATATCCTCCATACCGCCCATTCCTTCCAAGAAACGAAACCGCCCTTCGCCGCCGTTGTCCAACCCGCATACGGGCATTGCCCGGACAGTCCGCCCCGGCACATCTCCGGGGTTCACCGCAAAAACGCCGCCTTTCCCCGGCGAGATTCGATAACGGCTTGAAACGGACCCCCGGTTTTGTGTAAACTGGATTACGGTGTTGAATTGGTTTTTCCGGTCCGTTTTTTGGATTGGCAAACCCGTTTGTTTATTGCTTCTTAAGGGCAGCCCCGACGTTTCACCGGTTTTCCACATTTGCACGGGGAGATCGGCAGGCGTTTCAACCCGGCTGCGCTAACCCCAAACTTCGCAATCTCTTGCGAAAGGAGACCAGGTCATGCCTCAGGTTCCGATGCGCCAGATTCTTGATGAAGCCGCAAAGGGCGGATACGGCGTTGGCGCGTTCAACGTCAACAACATGGAACAGATTCAGGCGATTATGGAAGCCGCCAATGAGACCAACAGCCCCGTGATCATTCAGGCGAGCTGTGGCGCGCTGAAATACAGCAAGATGATCTACCTGAAGAAACTCATGGAAGCGGCCGCCGAAGAATATCCGCACATCCCGCTGGCCGTCCATCTGGACCACGGCCGCGACATGGCCACATGCATGGAAGCCATTGCGCTCGGGTTTACCTCCGTCATGATTGACGGTTCGCTGCTGGCCGACGGCAAGACGGTTGCGACATACGAGCAAAACGTTGCGGTAACGAAGCGCGTGGCCGAAATCGCGCACATGTTCGGCGTGACGGTCGAGGGCGAGCTGGGCGCGCTGGGCGGCATCGAGGACGGCCACGGCGCCGGCCTCTCCGACGACCAGCTCCAGGACCACCTCACGAAGCCGGAGCAGGCCGAGGAGTTCGTGGCCCTCACGGGCGTGGACGCGCTGGCCGTCTCCATCGGCACCAGCCACGGCGCCTTCAAGTCCTCCAGGAAGGACGCGAACGGCAACGTGCTGCCCCCGACGCTTGCGATGGACCGGATCCGCGAAATCCACAAGCGCATGCCGAACTGCCATATGGTCATGCACGGGTCGTCCTCGGTTCCGAAGGCGCTGGTGGACATCATCAACCAGTACGGCGGCAAGATGCCCGGCACGGCCGGCATCCCGGTCGAGAACATCCGCGAGGGCATCGACCACGGCGTGCGCAAGGTCAACGTGGACACGGACAGCCGCCTGGCGATGACCGGCGCGATCCGCAAGGTCTTTGTTGAGACGCCCGGCAAGTTTGACCCGCGCGACTACCTGAAGCCGGCCCGCGAAGCGGCCAAGCAGGTTTACCTTGACCGCATGGTGGCCTTCGGCCAGGCCGGCCACGCGGGCGACTACAAGCCGATGACGCTGGCCCAGGCCGCCAAGCTGTACAACAAGTAATTTTCCGGCCGCCACGCAGGGCGTGGCCCGGTTGTTCCGTCTCGATCCGGGCGGCCCGCCCCCCGTGGGCAGGCCGCCCGGTCTTCTAAAGAACACGCGGCGCAAGCCCGAATGAAAGGACCTTTGTCATGTGCGGAATCGTGGGATACATCGGCGACAAGAACCCGGTGGAAGTGATTATGACCGGCCTGCACCGGCTGGAATACCGTGGTTATGACTCGGCCGGCGTGGCCGTCGTCAATGAAAACGGCCTCGACTGCGTCAAGAGCGTCGGCAAGCTCAAGATCATGGACCAGAAGCTGATCGACCACCCGCTCGCCGGCCAGGTCGGCATCGGCCACACCCGTTGGGCCACCCACGGCGTGCCGAGCGAGGTCAACTCGCACCCGCACTTCAACACCGCCAAGACC
>CAZOMH010000025.1:0-18673 GCA_964580415.1 uncultured Nitrospirales bacterium | reverse complement strand
CGAGAAAATGTGGGACAGGCACCCCGCCTGTGGCCCCCCGGGCATTCGCCCCGGGCCGACAGCCGGGGGCGGCTGTCCCGTACGGTCAGCGCACAGCAACCAACGGGAGAATTAACCGTGTCCAAGCTCGAAGACTACAAGAAAGCGGAAGCGCCGCTGCCCCAGACCTATGCGGCCTGGCAGGTGTTTGGCGCCGGGCTCGAAAATGTCGGACGTGACGGCAAGCCGGTGACGGTGCCGCTGCGCGAACCCAAGGACGATGAGGTGCTGGTGCGCGTGGACGCGCTGGGCCTGTGCCTGTCGGACATGAAAATCATCGCCCAGGGCGGCAATCATCCCCGGTTGCGCGGCCGCGATCTCGCGAATGACCCGACGGTGCTCGGCCACGAGTGCGCCTGCACGGTCGTGAAGGTCGGGAAGAAATGGAATGGCAAGTTCAGCCCCGGTGACCGCTTTATCGTCCAGGCGGACATCTATTTCAAGGGTGTGGGCTATGCTTTTGGCTATATGATTCCCGGCGGCCTGCAGGAATACGCGCTGCTGGACGAGCGCGCACTCGCCGGTGACGAGGGCTGCTACCTGCTGCCCGTGAAGCCCGGGACGGGCTACAGCCAGAGCGCGCTGGCCGAGCCGTGGGCCTGCGTCGAGATGTCCTATAATCTTGAGGACCGCGTCACCCCGACCGGCAAGGACCAGTTGGTGGTGACGGACGCGCCCGAGGGATGGGATGTGAAACTGCCCGGCGCGACCGTGGTCGGCTCCAATCTCGCCGGTCTGGGCGAAGGCACCTACGACGACGTTGTGATCGTCGCACCGGCGCCAAAGACCGTGGAAACGCTGGGGGCGCGGCTTAACCCCAACGGCTGCATGTTCCTCCTCGGCGAACCGAAGGAATCGGGCGATGTGTCGCTCGACGTGGGCAGGGTCCACTACCAGAACACCCGGTATTACGGTGGCGGCGACACGCTGGAAGAGGTTGCGGCCATTGCGAAGCGCAACGACCTTCGGCCCGACGGACGCGCGTTGTTCATCGGCGCGGGCGGGCCAATGGGCCAGATGCACGTGCAGCGCGCCATTGAAAAGGCGGACGGCTCCAAGCGTGTCGTTGTCACCGACCTCGACCGCAGCCGCCTCGACCATATTGTGAACCGGTTCGGCGATCTCGCGGCCAAACGCGGGGTCGAGTTGTACACCCTGTCGCCTGTCGAATTCGCCACCCCCGCCGAGATGAACGCGCGCATAGAAGACCTGGGCGGAACCGACGGCTACACCGACCTGGTGGTGCTGGCCCCGGTGCCCGCGCTGGTGCGCCAGGCCGTGTCGCTGGCCGGGGACGGCGCCTTTGTGAACATCTTCGCCGGTGTCGGCATCGGCACCATGGCCGGTGTTTCGCTTGGCAAGCTGTGCCGCGGCGTGAAGATGATCGGCTGCAGCGGTTCCCGCATCAGCGACCTGCGCAAAGTGCTCGAACTGGTCGAGGCGGGACAGCTCGACAGCAACCGCAGTGTGGCCGCCATCGGCGGCATGAGCGCCGCGCACGACGGGCTCCAGGGCGTGAAGGAAGCCAGGTATCCCGGCAAGACGATCATCTACACACAGATTCCCGAACTGAAGCTCATGCCGCTTGAAGAAGTGGCGGAAAAGATGCCGGATGTGGGCGCAAAGCTGAGCCCCGAAGGCGGATGGACGAAGGAAGCCGAAGCGGCACTGCTGGAAAGGTTCCTCTAATGGGCATGCTCGAAGGACGCAAGGCAATTGTCACGGGCGGCGCGCAGGGGCTTGGCGCGGCCATTTCCGAGCACCTCGCCGAAGAGGGCTGTGACGTTATTATCTGGGACATCAACGTGCAGCAGGCCGAGGCCACGGCGGCCTTCATCACGGAGCGGACCGGCCGCACCATGCTCGGCCGCGCCGTGGACGTGACCAATGCGGACGCGGTCCGCGCGGCCGTCGATGAGGCCGTGGACCTGCTGGGGCAGTTGGATGTGATGGTGTGCAATGCGGGGATTCTCGTCGCCGGCGACTCGGTCGAGTTCGATGCGGCCAAGTGGCGCAAGGTGATCGACGTGGACCTGACGGGCTACTTTTTGTGCGCCCGCGAGGCGGCGCGCGTGATGCTGCCGAACGGCAGCGGTTCGATCATCCAGATCAACTCCAAGTCGGGCAAGAAGGGCAGCTTCAAGAACAGCGCCTATGCCGCGGCCAAGTTCGGCGGTATTGGCGTGACCCAGAGCCTCGCGCTCGAATTCGCCGGGCGCGGTGTGCGCGTCAACGCGATCTGCCCCGGCAACCTTCTCAACTCGCCCCTCTGGGTGAACAGCCTGTTCAAACAGTACGCCGCCAACCAGGGCATCACCGAGGCGCAGGTTCGCCAGAAATACATTGACCAGGTGCCCATGAAACGCCCCTGCGAATACCGCGACGTGACCAACGTGGTGGTCTTCTTCGCCAGCGATGCGTCCGGCTACATGACCGGCCAGGCAATCAACGTCACCGGCGGTCAGGAGATGCACTGAACCCTTGCCGGGTTAGGGTTTTGGGTACAGGGTCCGGCAAGGACACAGTTCGTAGCTGTACGGGGAGCGCAGCGTGGCGTCTATTATGAGTGCGGCGGCAACGACGCCGCTTTGGCTGTGTTGTCGCGGGTTAAACCCAGCCAAAGCGGTGTCGCCGCTTCGCTCTGCCACCGCACTCCACATGAAGCCCCGCCTCTTGCCCGCCACAAGGGCGGTCTCACTGGGAGCGCCGGCATCCCTGCCGGCTTGACGTCCGCCACAAGGGTGGGCGCTACGGGTTGGACAGCAAGGGGCGGCTGTCTGCATGGAAACCGCCACCGCGCTTTGCGGGTCAAAATGGCGTAAAATGCCGCCAACCATTACGGAGCATAGCCATGAACGCACACAAGACTGCCATTTTCTTCGCCGCGATGCTCGCGGCCACCATTGCAATGACTTCCCTGCCGGCGACGGCCGCCGATGATGTGTTCAAGGCGGGCGCGGCGATGCGTGTGATCACGCCGGACCCGCTGCTGCCCGTTTCGGGCGGTATGGGCAAGCCCCACCCGGTGACATCCAAGACGGACGACCTGACGACGCGGGCGCTGGTGCTGGAAAAGGGCGGGGTGCGCACGGCTATCGTCAGCGTGGACAACCTGGGTTGGCCGATGCTGCTGGGCGACAAGAGCCGGGCCAAGATCAAGGGCATCGCCCCGGAGAACGTGCTCATCGGCTGCACGCACACGCACAGCGCGCCGGACGCCTACGGCTTCCCCGATGAGACCGGCGCGGTCGGGTCGGACCCGAAGTACCTGGAATGGGCCTGTGACCAGATTGCCGATGCCGTGAACGATGCCGTGTCGAAGCTGGAACCGGCGGCGATTCGCGTGGCGGTGGGCAAGGCCGAAGGCAAGATCGCCTACAACTATTACGCCCCGCAACTGTACGACCACCGCTGCGGCGTCATCCAGGCCGTCGCCACGACGGGAGACCGCAAGGGCAAACCCATTGCGACGCTGGTGAACTATGCCATCCACCCGGAAATTATCGGCAACGACAAGGGCCTGCTGGGTCCGGACCTTTGCGGGCCGCTGTACAAGCGCATTGAGGAAAAGGGCGGCGGCTTGGCGGTGTTTATGAACAGCGCGCAGGGCGGCATGGTGACCGCGGACAACCGCGACCCCAACGGCGGCCATGACATGGAAGTGTATGAGGAGTGCGTGAGAATCGGCAATCTGCTTGCCGACGAGGCGCTGCGCATTCTGGCCGACGCGCCGGTCCAGGAGAATCCTGTGCTGTACGTGGCGGCGCGGCCGATCACGTTTCCCATCGACTCGCCGATCATGCGGGCCGTGTTTATGATGTCGCCGCTTGGCGTCACAATGAATCCGGACGAGGGCTACAAGAGCCGGTTGAACCTGCTCAACGTGGGTTCGGCGCAGATTGTGACGATCCCCGGCGAGGCGCTGCCCAACGTCGGCTTCTATGTGAAGCGCCACATGCCCACGGGCCACTGCTTCCTGTTCGGCCTGACCAATGATGCGCTGGGTTACATGATGACGGCAACCGACTTCCAGAGCTTTGAACGCTATGACTACATCAGCGAGACCTGTCTGGGTGAAAAGACCGCCGACATCTTCAGCGCGGAAGCGCTGAAGTTCATCGCCGAGAGCCCCAAGCCGGACCCGATGCCCGCGAAGAAGTGACGGGACGAGAATTCAGAAACCGGAATCCGAAAGGGTACGCGGCTGCGGCGCCCTGGTTGACCGGGTGCGCCGACAGCCGCGGAAGTTTCTTCGAAATGTCAGGCGTTTCTCAAAATCGCCCGCCGCACGGGCGCGGAAGCCGTTTCCAAGTGCCGGTTCCGACCCGCGACGCCAAGGTTCAGGCTGGAAATGCAGTTCCCCCCCCCGCCCCGCGGAGGCGGGGGGTGGCCCGGTTGTGCTATACTTAAATACGTATTTTCGTGTTTCGGCATCCCTTTCAAGGAGTGAGAATTCACACATCCATGCAACGACGTATTCAGATTGCAATCGGTGCCCTTATCGGCGTTGTGCTGGTTTGGTGGCTGTTCAAGGACACCAACTGGGGGGCGGTGTTCACCGCATTGCGTTCGGCAAACTGGGGGTGGATGACCGTCTGTCTCGCATTTGTGGTGCTGTCTTTTGTGGTGCGCGTTTGGCGGTGGCACTACATTGTATGCAGCGACCGGAAGGTTCCGTTTGCGCGGCTGTTCAACGCGACGCAAATCGGGTTTCTGGCCAATTTTGTGCTTCCGGCGCGCATGGGTGAGCCTATTCGCGCCATCGTGCTGAGCCGCAGTACGGGAATTCCTTTCAGCAAGACCTTCGCGTTTGTGGCCATTGACCGGCTCACGGACATGGCCGGACTGGCCATGGTGCTGGGCATGACGCTGGCGACGTTCCATCCGGCCCAGCCGATACGGTTGCCCGCGGATTTGCAGGGCCTTTACTCCGGGGAAATCTCCGAGGTGCTGGTGCGCCACGCGGCCGAAATGCTGGCGGTCGGAATGATTGTGCTGACCGGCGGCATGTTCTTCGTGTATCTCCAGCGTGAACGGGTCGTGCGCTGGAGCGGTGCGCTCGTGGGACTGTTCTCGAAACGGCTCGCCGGACTGGTCTCCAAGCTGGTTGAACATTTCACCGAGGGCATGTCGGCAATGGGGTCGCCGGCCCAACTGGGACGGGCCGTGCTGGTAAGCCTGCTGCTGTGGTGTACTTTTCTCGGCTCGCATTGGGCCATGTTCAAAGGCATGCATCTTGATGTGGCCTGGTACGCGCCTTTTGTCACACTGTCGATGCTGGCGGTGTTCATCAGCGTGCCGGGCCCCCCGGGCTTCGTCGGTCCTTTCCATGTGGCCATTGTGGCGGGACTGCTGCTTGTGAATCCCGGGATTGATTTGAATGTGGCGCGCGCGACGGCGATTCTGGCGCATGTGCTCAATCTGGTTCCGATAGTCATCGTGGGGGTGTGGTGCCTGTCCACGGAGAAGATGAGCCTGCGCGAGTTGAAGCACGAGAGCCGGAACGCGAATGCGCAGGACACCGGCGCCGACGGGCAGGCCTGAGCGCGGCGCGGTGTTTGGCCCCTTCCGGACCGGACGGTAGAGGGCGGCAAAAACGCGCAAACATGCCTTCGTGCGCGGGCAAACACAGTCCAGCGCACGAAGTTCCCGTCGTTCGAAATGGATTTGGAGCGGCGATCTCCGGTACCATATGCATTCGCGCGTGAGGAACCCCAATGCCGAATCTTTTCGATTCGCCCCGCCGCGCGGCACGGGAGATTTAATGCAATGAGCAAGATTCTTGTAACAGGGGGAGCCGGATTTATCGGCTCCCATGTGGTGGACGCCTTTGTTGATGCCGGACACCAGGTGACGGTTGTGGACGATCTCTCTTCGGGATCGGAGGACAACCTGAATCCGAAAGCGGCGTTTTACGAATTGGACATACGCTCCGCGCAACTGGCCGATGTGTTTGAGGACGAGAAGCCGGAGATCGTGGCGCATTTTGCGGCGCAAATCGACGTCCGCCGCAGCGTGACCGATCCGATCTTCGACGCGGACGTAAACGTGCGCGGCTCGTTGAACCTGCTGGAAATGTGCGTGGCCGGGAACGTGAAGAAGTTCATCTTCGCCTCCACCGGCGGCGCCATCTACGGTTCGCCCGAGAAGCTGCCGGCCGACGAGACCTGCATACCGCTTCCTGAGTCGCAGTACGGCACGAGCAAGCTGTGCGTGGAGAATTACATCGGGCTGTACAGCCGGATGTACAAGCTGCCCGCAACGATTCTGCGTTTTCCCAACGTGTACGGTCCGCGGCAAAGTCCGCACGGCGAGGCGGGTGTGTGCTCGATCCTCGCGGGGCTGATGCTGGAGGACAAAGCACCGACCCTGTACGGCCAGGGCGCGATGCTGCGGGACTATGTGTACGTGGGTGACATTGCGCGCGGCTGCGTGCTGGCGCTGAAGAAGGGCACGGGCGCCACGGTCAACCTCGGTTCGGGCAAGGGTTCGTCGGTCAGGGAACTGTACGACATACTGCGCGGATTGACCGGATTCTCCGGCAAGCCGGTGCTCAAGGACCGCCGTCCCGGCGAGGTCGAAAAGATATTCATCACCGGCGCGCGGGCCGCCGAGGTGCTGGGCTGGAAGCCGGAAGTGTCGCTCAAGGACGGTTTGGCCAAGACGGTTGAATTCATCCGGAAGCAGCACGAGGCGAAAAAGGCGGAGCAGGAGTAGTCCCGGAACAACGGCAACGCCGGCGCGAGGTTCCCGAAAGGGGTTGTCTCGCGCCGGCGTTTTCTATATATATCGGCCTCCTGTTTCCAGGACCGAGATGATCGCCTTTCTTTGCGGCACCGGACTGAATACGCAAATAATACCGCGGTCTTGGCAAAACATTACGGGAGAGCACGCCGGACATCCCCAAAGACCTGCACCGCTGGGTTTGCGCCAGATCGAACCATTGGGTCCATGAAAAGATTGTTGCGCCAGCCTTGGCTATGGTCGATAATTCGAATCGACAGGCGAGGGTGCCTGTCCCACATTCTTTCTGAAGAAGGAGCGGCGGCTTATGGTACGGGGCTGGGTATGCGGTTGTGCGGCCTTGGCCGCGGTGTTGACCGGGTTCTTCGTCTCTTGCGGCGCTGTTGCCGCCGGGCGCTTTGAGGGAACGTACTATCAGGGCGAGGGGGACACGGATTATCTTCAATTGCTCGACACGTCGGCGCGGCTGTTCCATCCGGACCCGGAGTATCAAAACATCTCGATGCTGTATACCCGGCATGGAACGGGTTCGTGGAGGGGCCCACATGGGGGGCATGGTGGATTCAGAACAGCTACGGGCCGACCTATTGTTCGCTGCCGTTCTTCACGGAGCCGTACACGACGTTCGTGCAGAACGCGCAGGACCTGTGGTTCTCGCATATCGGCGACGGGAAGACAAAGGGCGAGAAGGACTGGGTGGGACCGGACGGGTGCCTGTGCGATGCGGCCGCGCCGACACTGGTGTACTACAAGCAGGGCGACGGGCGCATCGATATTCACGACTGGGGGATGGAGTTCACCGCGGCGGGCGTGGTGATGCAGTCGGAACTGCTGCTTATAGGCCGCGATGCGGCCGCGATTGCGCATTACCTGCCGCTGCTGGAGCGCAGTGCCAATTTCATCGAGACGCGCCGCGACCCGCAAAACAACCTGTTTCTGGCGGGGGCCGCGGGCAACCTGCTCGCGCCGAGCTACGCCGGGTGGAAGAAACCGGATGGCAGTTATGACAAGGCCTACCTCACGGGACTTTCGGTCACGTATATTGCCGGGCTGGACCGGCTCGTTGAACTGGAAAAACTGGCGGGCAACGCGGACAAGGCGGCGCTGTACGCAGAACGGCGCGACCTCGCAAAGAAGGGCCTGCCGCAGATGATGACGGAGGAGGGATACTTCATCAAGTCGCTCGATCCGGACGGCACGAAGCACGGCGTCTACGGCGCGGAGAAACACGGCTATTTCGAGGCGGTGTGCAACCACGATGCGATGGCGTTCAACGTGGTGGATGACGCGCAGGCAAAGAGAATCTACGACAAAATCGCGTCCATCCCGGGATTGCGCCCGCATGACGTAATCATTACGAACTGTCCCGGCCTGGACGACACCTACGCGAACACGAAAGACTGGCTGTGGTCCTTTGGCACGTGGGTGAACGGCGGCCACTGGACGACGGCCGAGGCGCGGATGATCATGGGGTATTACCGCGTGGGCGCGTATGACGACGCGCGGCGTTCGATGAAGCACATCCTGGGCTTCGCGAAGCAGTTCCGCATGGACAACAACCTGACGGACTTCGGTGACAAACCCTACCAGCCCAAGCAGCCCATCAACTGCGTATATGACACATGGGGTGCGCCTGCGGCGCTCATCCGCGGCCTGTTTGAGTATCTCTACAGGGCCGACGGGGTCGAACTGCGTCCGCATATTCCGACGGGCATTACGCAGATCGACCAGCGCTTTCCCATCCGGTTCGGCACGAAGCGCCTTTATCTTTCGGCCACCGGCAACGGACCGGTCACGTCCGTGCTGGTCAACGGCACGCCGTTGAAATCTTTTGACGCAAAGTCGGTGTTCCTGGCCTATGCGGACACGCCGGACAGCGCGAAAGTCCAGATCGTGATGGGCGACGCCAAGCCGCGCAGTGTGGCGGCAGCGCCGGACCCGGTATCGCCCACGCCGGCGATGCCTGCAGCGCTGGAGCAGTTCCGCGCGTTTTATGCGCGGTTGAGCGATGCCGGTCTGGGCGAGTGTTACGAGGCCCGCCATGCGAAGCTCATCGTGGATTATGTCACCGCCATTGAGGCGCGCAAGAAAATGCTGGCCGACGGCACGCTGGCACCATTGCCCAAGAAGGAATCGCAGGAAGCCGCGGACAAGTCCTACCAGGAGACCATGGACAAGCTCGCCGAAGGGCTGCGCGGTGTGCTCAAGGGTTATGAGGGAACAGACGACGCGCACAAGAAGCAGGTTGCCGGCGTCTGGAAGGAATGCGCCGGGACGTGAAACCGCCCGCGTTCAAGACACACGGGGTTTTGAGGTTCCACGCAGGGCCCGGGTCAATGCGGTTGTGCTGCCGTGCGCTGTCGGCCCCGGCTATGGCTTGGCCGTCGGCATATGGGCGGCAATCAGGGTGTCCCTCGCCTCGTTGAAACTCGGCCAGATCGCATGGGTCATTTTGGGCTCGTTGACGATGCGTTTTGTGCCGGGGACGTTGTTGTACGCGGCGCAAACCGAAGTCGGCCGGCAAACGTCGTCGATGAAGCCGACCGCAAACACGGCTTCCGCTTTGGTGCGGGCCGCGAAGTTCATGGCGTCGAAGTAGCGCGCGGTCTGCAACACCTTCGGATCCGGAACGCCCTTGTCGTCCCTCGGCACGAGGCGCGGCCAGCCGCACACGCGGGCGGTGTGTTCGCACATGGCCGGCACGTTGGCCGCGAAGGCCGTGACGCGCGGATCGAGTCCGGCGGCCACTATGGACTGGCCGCCGCCCTGGCTGGTGCCGCACACGATCATTTCTTTTCCATTCCACTCCGGTTGCGCCGTCAGGAAATCCATCGCCCGAACAAGGCGCAGGTACATTCCGAGAAAGTAGCAGGTCTCACGGCTGTCCCGGCCCTGGTTCGGATAGTCCCGAAGACGCCCGGCGCCGAGTTCGTCGTAGTATTCCTTCGGTTGGCCGTTCAGGATTCCGTGGGCGTTGATATCGAGCGCCAGCATGCCCCGGACGGCGAAATCGACGGGCTTGTCGGAACTGCGCACGCCCGCGCCATGGACGGACAACAGGGCGGGCATACTCTTGGCGGTAGCGCCTTTTGGACGCGCGAGATAGCCTGACACGGGGGCTCCGCCCGTGCAATCCAGTTGAAGATCGAAGCATTCGACCTGCGCATTGGGGGAGTCCGCCGGCGTCAGGCGGGCGTTCACGGGGACCTTTGCCAGTTCGTCCTTCTTGCCCTGCCAAAAGGCGTCAAAATCGTCCGGAACCGGCAGGCTGGGTTTGATGTTCAAAGGATCGATCCCCGCGCCGCCCACAGCCGTGACGGACTTGCCGTCCGGCCCCGCAAACGTGGCGGTGCAGCGCAGAAATCCCGGCTCGCCCAGCGTTCCCGTCACCCGGGCCGGCGCGCCCGCCAGAGTGACTTTTCCCTGGCCGACCACATCCGCGCCGTCGTTTGTCAGGATATACGCGACTTCCGCCGCAGGCAGCGGTTCATTGCCCTGCTTTAACGAGACAGAGAACGTGACCGTCTCGTTTACGTGATACAGGGCGTCCGCGTGGTCCGTAACCACGTCGAGCGTACATGCCTCCTGCGCCCGGACGGGAACGGTCATGACCAACAGCACGAAAATCGGATACAGTGCCTTACGTCGCATCAGAAGTTTCTCCGTGAGGTTTTCCATATACTTTCAGGTGAATCTTACAGGAAATGCCACCACGACCCAAGCGAATACAGAACGACTGCTTTGGCGCGCGAACATTTCGGCATGCATCATGTGCAGGTTGTGGGGAGGGGCAGCAACCCTGCGGGTCATATGTTGGCTCCACTGGATCGTCAAGCGTTACCATGCACAACATCCGCGAAATTGTGATGTAAAATTCGTATCATAGACAAAAGCACCTTTCCTGGCTGGAATCAAACCGATATCGGAGAGTTCCGCAGTTGGCCACAAACTTCATAGACGGGATTGAGCCCGTGGTTGCCGTGCCGCCGGGCAATTTCACCGGAGCCCGCGGCTCTTGGGTTTCGGGCCCGTTTTTGGGGCGAACGCGATGACTGTTCCGAATCTCGCCCAAAGATGCATCGCCATCGACTTGGAGGTTGGGCGGGAGTCGGGGCGAATACACCATTTCGCAGCCATCCGGGGTGACAGCCCCGACAGACCGCTGGTGTATTCGGGCGGAAGGCTCGACGCCGCACTGGGGGAACTCGAAGCCCTTGCCGTGGGTGCCGACTTCATGTTGGGGCACAATCTGATGGCGTTCGACCTCCCCCAACTGCATGCTGTAGCGCCCGATTTGCAGGTTCTCCGTCTCCCGGCAATCGATACCCTTTATCTCAGCCCGCTCGCGTTTCCAGGAAATCCCTATCATCGGCTGGTCAAGCACTACAAGGATGGCGGGCTGCTGCGATTTCGTCCAAATGACCCGGAACTGGACACGCGGATTTGTCTGCAACTGCTTGCGGACGAGGAAGAGGCCTTTGGCGCGCTGGGCGAGTCCAACCCCCGATTGCTCTCCGCATGGCATTGGATCGTGTCGAAGAGGCCAAAGGATGCAGGATTTGCGCGTTTTTTTCGATGCTGTTCGGGGTTTACCGCGCCCGGACGACGCGGAAGGTTCTGCCGCCGCGCGTCATTGCCTGACCACTTCCGCGTGTTCCACCGCGGCAGGGGATGTCCTCGATACAGACCATCCCGACGGCTGGCCGCTCGCCTTTGCGCTGGCCTGGCTCTCGGTTGCGGGGGGCAACTCCGTGATGCCGCCCTGGGTGCGCCATGAGTTTCCGGAAGCCGCGCAACTGGTCCGGCGGTTTCGGGACGTGCGCTGCGACAACCCGGCGTGCGCATGGTGTGAGGCACACCACAACCCCAAACACATGCTGAAGCGCTGGTTCGGGCACGCCGGGTTTCGTCCGGAGCCTGCGTGCGGGGATGGAAAGCCGATGCAGGAGGCCATCGTTGAGGATTCCATGCGGGGGGAACATGTTCTTGGCATCCTGCCGACCGGAACCGGAAAATCGATCTGCTATCAGGTGCCCGCCCTCTCCCGGTACGAAAACACGGGGGCCCTTACTATCGTCATTTCACCGCTGGTCGCGCTGATGGAAGACCAAGTGTGCGGACTTCAGGCGAAGGGCATTACCTCCTGCGTTGCCCTCAACAGCCTGCTCTCCATGCCCGAGCGCTCGGATGCACGGGAAAGAGTCCGGCTTGGGGACGTTGCAATCCTTCTGGTTTCGCCGGAGCAACTACGGAACCGGGGTTTCCGCAAGGTTGTGGAGCAGCGGGAGATCGGGGCCTGGGTGCTCGACGAAGCCCACTGCCTGTCCAAGTGGGGGCATGATTTCCGGACGGACTACCGTTATGTGGGCCGGTTCATAAAGGAGGCGGCGGGAGACAATCCCATACCTCCGGTGATGTGCCTTACGGCCACGGCAAAACCGGATGTGGTGGCAGATATCCGCGGATACTTCCTGCAAACCATGGGAATTGACCTCCGGGTGTTCAACGGAGGAGCCAACAGAAGCAATCTGGACTATGTCGTGGTCGAAACGACACCCGCACAGAAACTAAATGACATACACGGACTTTTGGAGAGTCATCTGACGCGGGATGAAAAGGAAGGGGCGATTGTCTATTGCTCGACACGCGGCCAGACGGAGAACATAGCCAAGTTTCTGGCGGGCATGGGATGGAACGCCGCTCATTTCCATGCCGGACTCAAACCGGAACTCAAAAAGACCACACAGCAACAGTTCATTTCGGGCGAACTTCGGGTCATTGTGGCCACCAATGCGTTCGGCATGGGTATCGACAAACCGGACGTAAGGCTTGTGGTGCATGCGGAGATTCCCGGTTCCCTGGAAAACTACGTTCAGGAAGCGGGGCGTGCGGGTCGGGACCGACTGGCCGCGCGGTGCGTGCTCTTGTATTGCGAACAGGACATTGAGCAGCAATTCGGTCTGTCTGCCCGTTCTCGTATTCCCCACCACGAGATACAGGCTGTTCTTCGGGCGCTGCGCCGGCTCGCGGGCAGGCACCGTCCGCAGGACACCGGTGTCGAGGTTGTCGCGACACCCGGTGAGATTCTTTCCGAAGACGATGAGGGCAATTTTCGCCGCGATTCCAACACAGAGGACACGCGGGTTCGCACGGCTGTCGCCTGCCTGGAAGGCGCGCGGTTGGTTTCGCGCGAGGAAAACTATTACCAAGTCTTTCCGTCCACCCTGCGAACCCCCGACTTGAAGGAGGCCGACAGAAAGCTTGCCGGGATTCCGATGCCGTACCGGGGCCAATTGCGGGCAATTGTGGAACTTCTCTTGTCCGCTGACCCCACTGAGGGCGTGACCACCGACGAACTCATGGGGGCGGCGCGGTTGTCGTCTTCCGGCGTCACCCGCGCGATGCATGATCTCGAGCGCTGCGGCATAGTCACAAACGACTCCGTATTCACCGCGCTGGTCCATATCGGCGTGGAAAACGCCTCGCGAAAACGCATGGAAAGCGCCGTGGCCATGGAAAAGGCGCTGATCGACGTCCTTCAGGAAGTCGCGCCCGACCTGGAGAAGGACTCATCCTCGGTATTGAATTTGCGCCGCGTCTCCCAGCATCTCAAGAACACCGGTCATGTCCAGGCTTTGCCGGAGCGAATACAGCGTCTCCTGCAGGGCCTGGCATCCGACGGGCGTTCGGACAATCAGGGGTTGGGCAGCATCCGCCTGCGCAAGATTGACGCGGAGTCGGTGCTTCTGACGCTGCAGCGGAATTGGGAAAAGCTGCGGGACACGGCTGAACTTCGGCGCTCTGCGGCAGGGCTCCTTCTGAATCACCTGCTTTCCCGTGTTCCGCCCGACGCGCGGGGGAATGACCTCTTGGCAAAAACGACGCTCGGGAATCTCAATGCCGCTGTCGAGTCCGACCTTGCAGTGGGCGCGCAAGTGAAAGATGTGTGCAAACTGGTTGAGCGCGCGCTGCTGTGGCTGCACGAGCAGGAGATAGTCCGCCTTGGCAAGGGACTCGTCGTTCTGCGCCCCGCCATGAGCATCCGCGTCGCTCCGGGGAATTCCCCCTTTACGCGCAGCCACTATGCCGAACTGCAGGACCACTACAACGAGCAGATCGTGCAAATTCACGTCATGGCCGAATACGCCCGTCAGGGGTTGCAGGTCGCCCGCGATGCGATGCGTCTGGTCGGGGACTACTTCACGCTGGACCGCGGGGCATTCATCCGGAACTGGTTCCCGCAGGCTGCGAAGAATTTGTCGCGCCAGACCGGCGACGAATCCTGGAGGGCGATTGTCGAAAGCCTCAACCCGGTTCAGCGCCGCATTGTGACCGATGAACGCGACCAGACGAACGTTCTCGTGCTGGCCGGGCCCGGATCGGGCAAGACCCGCGTTTTGGTGCATAGAATAGCCTTTCTGGTGCGCGTGCGCCGGGAGAATCCGCGGGGAATTCTGGCGCTTGCCTATAACCGGCACGCCGTGGTCGAGATTCGGAGAAGACTCCGTGAACTTATCGGTGATGATGCCAACGGGGTGACCGTGCTGACGTGCCACGCCCTGGCCATGCGCCTTACCGGTGCCAGCTTCGCCGAGCGAAGCGCCCAAGACCCGGACTTCAGGCAGGTCTTGGCGGATGCCGTCCGGCTTCTCGCGGGAGAGGGGTTGCCGGACGACGACGCGGACGAACAGCGTGAAAGGCTCCTGGCGGGCTTTCGGTGGATACTTGTGGACGAATATCAGGATGTCGGTCAGGAACAGTACGAACTGATATCGGCGCTGGCCGGACGCACATTGAATGATCCCGAGCGGAAACTCTCGCTCTTTGCCGTGGGCGACGACGACCAGAACGTATACGGTTTTGCCGGGGCTTCCGTCGAGTACATCCGCCGCTTTCAGCAGGATTACAAGGCCAAATCGGAATACCTGATCGCCAACTACCGTTCAACGGCAAACATCATCGAAGCTTCCAACGCATTGATTTCCCGGGCGCAAAACCGGATGAAGACCGGCCATCCCGTCGAAATCGACGAGGCGCGCCGGAATGCCCCGGGGGGCGGCCTCTGGGAAACGCGCGACCCGGTGGGCAGGGGACGCGCCCAGGTTCTGGCGGTCGATGCGTCTTCTGCCGGGCAGGCCGCAATGGTGATGGGGGAGATGCAGCGGCTGGCCCAGTTGGACCCGGAATGGGATTGGGGCAAGACGGCTGTCATTGCGCGGCAATGGCACTTCCTTGACCCCGTGTTCGCATTCTGTGAGGCGAACGGCATTCCGGCGCAACGCGCCGACCGGGAGCCCCCGCAGTTCTGGCGGTTGCGTGAAACCCAGAATCTCGCATCATGGCTTTCGGAACGCGGTGCCCGGCCCGTCACCAGTGACGAGTTGGACGGATGGTTTGCCGCACAACCCGGAGGACGGTGGTGCGGCCTTCTCGCCGGGGCGGCCATGAACTACCGCCTCGAATGCGGGGACGGGCCGCTTCCCGGCGCCCATTTTCGGGAATGGCTCGCGGAATGGGGCCGGGAGATTCGCCAGCGCCAAAACGGCATTCTGCTTCTCACCGCACACCGTGTCAAAGGGCTGGAGTTTGATCACGTTGCCGTGCTCGACGGGGCTTGGGAGGATCGGGAGGCGGACGAAGACCCCGATGCGGCGCGCCGGCTCTTCTATGTGGCAATGACCCGCGCGCGCAAGACATTGACGCTTGCCCGGATGAAGGGCCGGCACAATCTTGTCGACCGCCTGCCGGTTCTATCGTCAGTGTTCAGGCGCGATGCCCCCGCGATTGCCGGCCTTCCGCCGGAATGGAACCGCCGCCACGAAGTCCTGACACCCGGAGACATCGATTTGGGCTTTGCGGGCAGGCAGCCGCCGGGCGCTGCCGTTCATCGGGCGCTTGCTTCCCTGCAACCCGGAACTCTCCTGCGGCTCGCACGGGCGAATGACCGCTGGCATCTTGAACACCAGGGCCGGGTCGTTGGCCGTCTCGCCGGCGGCTATGCGATACGCGACGGAATGCAGTGTGTTGAGGCACGCACCCATGCGGTGCTTGTACGGTTCCGGAACGATGGAGACCAAGCCTACGCCGGTTCAGTGCGGTGCGACCGGTGGGAAGTGGTCTTGCCGGAACTGGTGTTTGCTTCCTGTGAAAACCGGCAGTGACGATGTTCAGAAGGGTCGCACCACGACGGAAGACCGCGGCATGCAGGCCTTCCCGCCTGGGGGCCGGAAAAACGAAAACGGGCCCGGCATACCGCCGGACCCGTCTGAAAGACTGCTGGTAGCGGTGCACGGACTCGAACCGCGGACACGTGGATTATGATTCCACTGCTCTAACCAACTGAGCTACACCGCCAATGTCCTCATAGTATACCAAAGGCAAAATGTTGTTGTCCAGCCGACAGGCGTGTTGTTGACGGGGGGGCACCGCGAATTTGCAATTCATGCCGGTCGTGGTCTAAGATATGCAGGCGCTCACGGGCGCATTTATCCGCTCCTTATGCGTACCTGTAGCTCAATTGGATAGAGCGCTTGGCTACGGACCAAGAGGTTGGGGGTTCGAGTCCCTCCAGGTACGCCATTTCTTTGTCTTCAATTCGTTGAAAATCCACGTGAATAACCCCTGAAACGGGTTCTTTCTCGTTGCAGGTATCCGCCCCGTCGTCACCCCCAGTATTGCAGTCCGATGCGGTTCGTTGCGGCGAAATGCGGTCAAGTGGGGTAACATTTGGGGTAACATTTTCGGTGCCCTGTTCCGCAGCCTTGGGAAAAAAAAGGGACAAAAAAAAAGGGACAGTCACCTGTTATATTGACTTCTGCGCCCCGTTCTGATACGCTATCGGCATGGCCAGAGTTGCACGTATCATTGTTCCGGGCGCGGCGCATCACGTCACGCAGCGGGGAAACAACCAGCAGGACGTGTTCTTCGTCGATGACGACCGGCACGTCTATCTCGAACTGCTGCACATGCAGGCGCAGCGTTTCGGGTTTCGGGTGGACGGCTATTGCCTGATGACCAACCATGTTCACGTGGTTGGCGCCCCCAAAGACGAGGCCGCACTTTGCAAGACCTTTGGCCGGACGCATTTTCTGTACACCCAATACATTAACCGGCTGCACGGGCGCAGCGGGCATCTCTGGCAGAACCGTTTCTTTTCCTGCCCGATGGACGAGGAGAATGCTCTCAATGCGCTGTGCTATGTCGAATTGAACCCCGTTCGCGCAGGCATGGTTCGGCAGCCTTGGAGATATGCGTGGTCGAGTGCGGCGGCGCATTGCGGCAAGGGGGCCGCCCATCCCATGCTTGACGTGATTGCTTGGCGGGACACGATGCCCGTCGAGGCATGGCGCGCGACGCTGAAGGAATTCGTGCGAGACGCCGGTGCCGCGGACAGCGTCCGCCGCAGCACCCATACCGGCCGCCCTCTGGGCAGCGACACATTCCTGAGCAAGGTCGAGAAGGTGCTGTGCCGCCGCGTCCGGGCACTCCCCGTGGGCCGGCAGAAAGGCTGGCGAAAATACAGCACCGAAGCTGCCAAAAGAAAGGGCAAATAATAGGTGACTGTCCCCGTTTATGCCGTTTATACCGCGTATGCCGTGGGGACACGATTAGCCCGGCTCTCCATTTGCGACGCGGTTATAACGGTACGTGGGCGCTGGACGGCCGGGCTTGATGCAGTGAAATGCCGTGACCACGCATGTCGCCGCGCCCGCGCATGCCTCGTCCAGCGCTTCGCGAAACAGTGAGTCCATATCCTCTGGAGTCACCTGAACGCGGGCGTTCATCGTGAGCGAGGCGGTCGGCTCCGTGAGCGTCCCATCCTTGCGCAACGAGACGCGCTCGTTGACCCCCGTGAGATTGGCGAGAAGGCGTCCACCTCCGCAGTCCAGGAGCGCCTTGAGATGGCCTACCTCCGCCCGCTGTTCCAGGAGGCGGCGCTGCATGGCGGCGAACAGCCCCGATGTGAGTGCGGCCCAGTCCGCCGGATCGGCCGTTGCGGTCAGCTTTACCACGGCGTTGAGCCATCCCAGCACGGCCTCCCCCTCCGCGTACCGGTCGTAGTCCACCTCGACGATGCGGTTGCCCGCAGAAGCGCCCCCGAGCACGTCCCTCATCCAGCCGTCCACTCCCTCGCCGGTAAGCGCAGAAACGGGCTGCACGGACGCTTGGGGGTAGTGGTCCCGCAGAAAGGCCGACAGGTCGCGAAGCTCGTCCATGGGAAGGGTGTCCGCCTTGCTCAGCACGATTCGGTCCGCCTCCGCAATCTGGAGCCGCAGAATGTACGCGGCGTCTGCGTGGAGCAGCGTCTGGTCGGCCTGCAGCACCCCATGCACCCGTGCCGGGTCCACCAGCACTGACAGCGGCGCGATCGCGTACTCCGGGAACCGGTCCTTCAGCGGCTGGAGGATCGTTGCCGACAGGTCCGTGCAGCTGCCGACGGGCTCCGCGAGAACGCAGTCCGCACCCCCTTCGACCAAGGATTGGATGGCCTTCTGCAAACCGGGGAAGTTGCAGCAGAAGCAGCTGCCCGCGACCTCCCTGACCTCGGACCCCGAGCGGCTCAGCAGGGCCGTGTCCACCAAGTCGGGCACCTGGTCATTCGTCACCAGGCCGACTTTCCGACCCTGGGCGGTGAGCCGACGGGCCGTCTCCCACAGGAGGGTCGTCTTCCCCGCGCCGAGGAATCCGCCGACGATGACGATCTGTGGTCTGTTCATCTTCTCCGGCTCCTTGCGTTCCGCGTGTGCGCATGCCGGAACCAGACCCCCGCCGCTTTCGCAGCATCCGCACCCGGCGGCCTCGCAGCATGCGGTTTCCTGCGCCTGCTGAAGCGCCGACCGCACCAGCGCCTGATAGACCGCAGCGCCGGAAAGGGCGCCGATCATGGGCG
>CAZOMH010000024.1:0-18941 GCA_964580415.1 uncultured Nitrospirales bacterium | reverse complement strand
AACTGCGCCCAGCGCTTCCACCGGTAGAGTTCCTTCTGCAGATAAGACGGCTTGATGCGCGCCATCTGGTCGTCCTCAACACGCCACTTTTCGATGCGTTCCTGGCGCGAGGATTCGGAAAGCATCATCCACCCGATGGTGGGATAAACGCTTACCAGGGCGACAACTGTGACCACCCAGATTAAAATGTTCCGGTAAATATTCTTGGACATGGGTTACTCCGCTCGGCCCGTTTCCTGATTCCGTTGAATCTGATTTACGCCCGGTTGTTTATTTGCCACCATCCTTCGGCACGACCTGCGCAATGGCGCCCCGCACAAACTCCATCGTCACGTTCTCGTCCACCCGCAACACCACGCGGTCCTCGGAAAGGCCCACCACCGTGCCGCAGACACCGCCCGTCGTGATCACCGCGTCGCCTTTGGCGACTGCGGCAAGCATGGCGCGGCGCTCCCGCTCACGTTTCTGCTGGGGCCGAATCATAAGGAAGTACATGATGGCGAAAAAGACCACTATCATCGGCAGCATGCCGGTCAGTTGGCTCTGGGCTGTCGGAGCCGGTTGCTCCGCCGCGCCCTCCACTGACTGGGCCGCCTCTGTCTGCGCAAAAAGAAGCCTCCACACGGTGGCTTTCCTCCATTTCGGGTTGTGCCTCGAAAACCTGGCGCTATGTGACGCCGAGGCTTGCGTAGGACTCAAGAAACGCCTGCTTGAATGATCCAAACCGCCCCTGCCGGATTGCGGTTCGGACTTGGGCGGACAATTCTAACATAAAGAAAAGGTTGTGTAAAGTGTTCAACCGCAGCGCCAGAATCTCTCCCGAACGGAACAGATGGCTCAGGTAGGCGCGGCTGTATTTTTGGCACACCGGACAACGGCATGCCGGGTCCAAAGGTCCAAAATCACGGGCAAACCGGGCATTCTTGATGTTGACCTTGCCTTGGGAAGTGAACAGCGTGCCGTTCCGCGCGTTGCGCGTGGGCATGACGCAGTCGAACATGTCCACGCCCCGGCCCACGGCATCCAGGAAATCCTCCGGCGGCCCCACACCCATTAAATAGCGCGGTTTCCCCTCGGGCAGCAGCCTGGCGGTCCAATCCACCACGGCTGACATTTCGCCCTTGCCCTCGCCCACGCTTACCCCGCCGACGGCATAGCCGGGAAAATCGATATCCACCAACCCGGCGGCGCATTCTTGGCGCAGGTCCTCATAGGTGCTGCCCTGCACAATGCCGAAAAGCGCCTGTTGCGATGCTTCCCGCTCTTCCCACCGCGCCTTGCAGCGTTTGGCCCAGGCCAGTGTCATGCGCATCGACTTTTCTGCCCGGTCACGCGGCGCGGGGTACTCGGTACATTCGTCAAGACACATTATAATATCGGCCCCGATGCTGATCTGGACATCCATCGCCTTTTCGGGGGTAAAGAAATGGCGCGACCCGTCCAGATG
The DNA here is from genome assembly GCA_964580415.1 of uncultured Nitrospirales bacterium. Lineage (GTDB taxonomy): Bacteria > Hydrogenedentota > Hydrogenedentia > Hydrogenedentales > CAITNO01 > CAITNO01. The sequence goes on along the minus strand of CAZOMH010000024.1, from coordinate 17,494 downwards.
ACTCTGGAATGCCGCGCCCTCTTCAGTCACTTTGTTCAATTCGGCCAGACTGAATATCTGAAATCCGCCCGAATCAGTCAGGATCGGCCGGTCCCACTGCATAAACCGATGCAATCCGCCTGCGGCCTCAAGCGTCCCCGTTCCCGGCCGCAGATACAGATGGTAGGCGTTGGACAGGATAATCTGCGCGCCAATATCGCGCAAATCCTCGCTGGACAACGACTTAACTGTCGCCTGCGTGCCCACGGGCATGAAAATGGGCGTTTCCACCGCGCCATGGGGCAACTGCAGGCGGCCGGTGCGGGCGCATGTCTGCCCGTCCCGGCTTTCCACCTCAAATGTCATCGCACACTGCATAGAAACTCGGCGTTCTGGCGGCTAGGCCACCTCTGACAGTCCGGAAATGTCACGTGTGGGACAGGCACCCTCGCCTGTCGATCAGTGGACATTCGCTCCAAGCCGACAGCCGAGGGCGGCTGTCCCACATTTCTGAACGGCTTTCTGACGGGGTTACCGTCGAAGCGCCGGGCTGGGTTTACTTTATTGTCTTCGGAACGACCGCGTCATAGTTCGGGTCAGCCATCAACGGACCGTCGCCCCGCACCCATTTAATATTGTCAACAACCACCTTCTGGAAGGTCTCCGCGTTCCACACGTCGTCGCGGTGTCCAAGCGCGTTGTACAGCACCCGCCCGTCGCCGTATGCGCGGCACCAGATAATCGGATAGTCCGGACGGTTGTATTTTTCCTGTTTGGCCCGTTCCGCACCGATCTCGAGCAGTGCGAGCACATGCATCTTCGCGGTGTTCAGGTTCTTCGAGATGTACCACTCATCGGCAAAATTCCAGTCCGCCGGAATGTCGGAAACCGCCGGATGGCCCGGACTCACCGGTTTTACAGTCGCCTTGAACTGGGCGCCGTGGGTGTCAAATTCACCCCCGATCATCTCCACAAACGGTGTGATCTTGTCGCCGTCACTGCGGAAAGTGTCATTGGCCGCATGGAATCCCAGAAAACCCTTGCCCGTCTTAATCCAATCCAGCAGCGCCTGCTGTCCGTCCGGCCCCATCGGCGGGTTCTTGTCGGTGCCCGCTTCGGTGAGCACACCGGTGGTATAGAAAATCACCACATCATAATTCTTGAGGTTTTCGGCATTAATCAGGCTGGCGTCTTTGGTGCAGGTAATTTCGCCGCCCATTTGGGCCACAAGGTCCGTCAACACCTTGTCCACGACGCTCGGTGCGCCTTTCTTGGTTTTGATCACGTCGTGCTCAAAACCCGACGACTTGCTAAGGTACAGGATACGGGTCTTCTTTCCGCTCTTGGCGGCATCCTTCGTTGCGTCGGCGGCCGTGGCGCAGCCCGCTGCGGAAAACAAGAACGCCGCAACGGCGAGAGACCCCAGCACCATTCCCCCGCGCTTTATCAGTTTCCCATGCATTGCGAACTCTCCCATACAGGTTGTTCTTGACCTCATTCAGGCGCTCCGCCCGTCAGGCGGCGACGCGGTTCCGTGGAGAGACAGTGTAGGCCCCGAACCGGAGCCAGTCAAGAAAAATGGCATGCACACCCGGCCTCACCTGTTGTGTGGACTGTATGGAATGCTTGCAGGACGGTCGATGCCCCGCCGGAGGCGTCAAAGCAGCGTTCGCGCCTGGAAATGCCGCAAATAACTGCAATACAATGTCTTGGAGTGCTATTCTTGCCTCAGGGAGGTCTTTGGACATGACAATTCTCTCTCTTGGCCCCTGAATAGAACTACCGTCATCCGGGAATCCATGTTCATCGTTAAAGAAAACAGCAGGGCAGGTAGCTGTGTCCCGGAATGTCGCGTGGAACACCCTAGGGGGCCGAGGGGTATACTGTTGTGTGAAATTGTCCTCCGTCGGCCGACGGGTTGCATACAATTCACGGTCGCTTGCTGAATTTCGACGGTCGTTCAGATCGCGCTGAACGGAAATATAAGGATTGGACACCGCAATGAACCGCTTGTCTGCCACACTTGGCGTGCTGGTCGCCGTGCTTTCCGTGGTCGCCGCCACACAAACCTTTCGTCTGGGCAATCTGAAGGAGGAAACCCTGGCGCTGCGGGTGAAGTTGGACAACACCCAGAAGGACGTGGCAAAACTTACCGCGCGCAGTTCCAACGCGAGTGCGAACAAGGATGATTCCGGAGACGGAGACTCTGACTCATGGGTCAGGGCGGCCAGCCGCACGGCCCGTTCCGCGTCGGCAGGCGCAGACGACGACGGGACCGCGCAAAATCAAGGGAAAGGTGCTGTTGTCGATACGGCAAAACGCTCATCCGACCTTTTGCGCCAGGCTGCACAACTGGTCAAGGAGGGCAAACTCGCCCAAGCGCAAACCCTCCTCCAGCAAAGTGTCAAAGAGAATCCAAACAATCCCGATGCATGGCGCAATCTGGCAAGCGTGCAGCGCCAGATGGGAAACACCAAGGACGAATTGCAGACCTACCAGCAATGGATGGCAGCCCAACCCGCAGACCGGCAGGCGCGCTATATGGCGGCACAGGCCTATGCGCGAAACAACATGGACGGGGAAGCGCTCAAATATTTGAACCAATTCGAGTCCATGAGCAACGGTGATCCGCAATCGGCCGGCATGGCGGCGCAGGTATACCGGCAGTTGAACATGCCCCAACAGGAGGGTGAGGCCTTGCGGCGTGCGGTGACCGCGACACCGCATGCAACTGATGCACACGAGCAACTGGGCGATTATTACCAGCGCGAGGGACAGTCCGACCAGGCGCTTTCCGAATATCAGGCGGCGCTGCAAGTCCAGCCAAACTATGTCAAAGCCATCGTGCAGATGGGGAATACCTATATGCAGATGGGCGACGTGGACGCGGCGGAAACCCAGTACGCGGCGGCGGTCGCGGCCAACCCGAGCAACATTGACGCGCTCCAAAGGCTGGCCGAAGTCCAGCACCAGACCGGCGATCTGCAGGGTGCCGTCGCCTCCTACCAGCAAATCGCCGCGCTGGCGGGGCAGTTAAGAGACGGTGTGAGCGCCACCCGCCACATAGAACAACTCAACCGCGAGATTGCGGCGGGCGGCCAAACGACAAATCCAAAAAAACCGTGATGACGCCGTTTGTTCACCGTTATGCGTAAGAATCGCGCCCTGAAAACCAGACCGCGTTCAGGCACTTTTGCGGCAACCATAGTCGCCGGCAGGCAGGGTTTGCCGGGTGCCGGGAACAGCCCAAAGGACTACAGGCGCTCTACACTGAACCCGCCGCCAATCTCGATAACCGATCCCGTGGAATAATCGAGACAGCCCTCGGCCAGCGCGACCACCGCCTTGCCCACATCTTCCGGAGTCCCCCACCGCGGGGTGAGCAGCAGTCCTTCGGCGATCAACCGGTCATACTTTTCCTTTACGCCGGCCGTCATGTCGGTGGCGGTAATGCCCGGCTGCAAATCGTAGACGTTGATGCCGTGCTCCGCGAGGCGCACGGTGTAATTCTTCGCCGCCATGCTCAATCCGGCCTTGCTGACGCAGTATTCGGCGCGATTGGGACTGGCCACACGGCTGGAAATGCTGGTGATGAAGATAATCTTGGGGGGGCGGGACACGCCGGCGTTCACCTGCCCGATCATCTGCCGCCCCACGGCCTGGGTCAGGAAAAAGGGACCGCGCAGGTTGATATCCATGAGTCGGTCGTAGCTCTCGGGCGAACACTCCATAATGTCCGCGCGAACCAACGGCGCGACACCCGCGTTGTTGACCAGCACGTCGATGCCGCCAAACCGCTCCACTGCCTGCTGTACGATATTCTCGTGCGAAGACAGATCGGAAATATCCGCCACGCGCGGCATGCAAGCCACCCCGAGCGCTTCCACCTGGCCGACAAGCTCGCGCAGACCGGGCCGGTCCGCGTCCCCTTCCAGCCGTGTCGCCACGGCGACAATATCATAGCCCTGCCGGGCCAACGCCAGCACAATGCCCCTGCCTATGCCCCGGCTTGCACCGGTCACCAACGCCGTTGCCTTACCCATGCCGCTCTCCCTGTCTCCGTGATTCCAGCCAAAACCCCAACACCTGCAACGCCACCGAAGCTGCAACAAGTGCCAGCACCGGAAACGCATAAAGCGGTCCGGCCGCTTTGAGGCTGTTGCTGAAGGTCCACACCCGCAATCGCAGATAGCCGCCCACATTGGGCACGCGGCGCTTGATATGATAGTTGCCCCGGCCGCGCGTGATCTGCCAGCGCACAAACCCGGGCAGGTTGCTCTTCTCCACATGATATACGACCTGCTCCGGCAGATACCGAATTTTGACACCGTGATCGACCATGAACCGGGCCAGCACGGTGTCCTCACCCCCGGGCACGGGAAAAGACTCGTCAAAACGGCCCGTTGCATCAAAAACATCCCGCCGAATACCCAGGTTGCAACTGCTGAAACTGCGGGCGTACCCGTCGGCGTCCACCCGCCACACCCGGTCAAAACCGATGATACCGCCGCCCGGAAAACCCAGCAGCGCCACGGCCTTGCCGAAGGCGCTGCGCACGCATGTAATGGTGTTGCCCGTGCAAACCCCCTCCGATTCGAGTGTGTCCAGCGCCATTTGGAGCGACTGCGGTGCAAGCGCACAGTCGGTGTCCGTGAAGAAGAGTTTGTCACAGGATGCGGCCAATGCCCCGGCATTGCGGCATGCCGCGGGACCGGAACGCCGGTCACGCCGAATCACGCGGAAACGGGAATCGGTCAGCACGGAATAATCAGCCCGCTCCGATGCGTCATCCACCACGACCGCCTCAAAGTCACCCATTTTCTGGGCAAGCAGGGAAGCATGCAGTGCCTCCAAATGCCGGCGAGGCGGATTGTAAGAGGGGATTACGATTGAAATGGATGCCATGCCCTGTTCCACCGGTGTGTTCAGGGGCACAGTATATAGAAGCCCGGTACTTCACCCCAAGCCCACGCCGCCGGGCCCCCGCGTAATGATAAATCCACAAAAGACGGTCCGACCACCCGTGTGTTCTTCATCTCATGGACACACGCCGATTATGGACGGCAACGGGCACCACCGGACGGGTGGCCCGTTGCCGCCGCACCGGGTTCATAAAGAGGCCTGGTGATTCGCGCCCCGCCGTTACGGATGGCGTGAAATGGACAGGACGGCCATGCCCGTCAAACCAAGTCCCGTCAGAAACAGGTCCGACAGAAGCTTGCCCAAGCCGGGGCAACCGGCCCCGCTCTTTCCATCCCGACACCCTGAACATCCCGAGTATTCGTCACTGCCCAGTTCCGCGGTGTCAAGCTGACCGTCACCGTCCGTGTCGAATTCGTCAAACACGTCTTGCGTCAATCCCGGCACTGCGGCCGAAACCTCTTCAAAAGACAAACGTCCGTCACCGTTGGCGTCCGAAACTGCCGCCGCCAATTGCTGTGCCGTGACGGTAACGGGTTCGCGCTCGCCTTCGGCCGCCGGGGCCGGCCCAAGACTCACCACAATGCCGACCACGGTGCCCGGCGGCAGTCCCACACCCGCCGCTGGACTTTGCGCGGCCACACTGCCCAGGGGAACAACCGCGCTATGAATCAGCGTGACCGCGCCCAATACCAGGTCCGCGCCCGAGATGGCCGACCCTGCCTGTGCCTGCGGTTGGCCCAAAACATCGGGCATGACGGACGGTTGTGTGCCGAGACTGACCGTCAGGTCAACCACCGTGGACGGCAGGACAGATGTTCCTGCCGCGGGCGTCTGCGTCAACACCATGCCGGACGGCACGGCGGCACTGTATTGTTGCGCCACCGCACCCACGGCAAGCCCTGCCATGGCGAGGGCGGCGGCAGCGTTGCCCTGCGGTTGCGCCAGCACATCGGGCACGATAATTCCTCCGCGACTCACCACCAGGGCTATCGGCGCAGCCGGAAGAACCTGTATGCCCGCGGCAGGAGACTGGGAGATGACAACGCCCGCAGTCACAGTCAAACTATATTCCTCTGTCACTGTTCCCAGGGCTAACCCGGCACCCGTGAGGAGTTCCCCGGCGGCGCCCTGCGTCTGGCCGGCCGTGTCGGGCACCGCGATTCCACCCCGGCTCATCGCCAAATCCACGGTCGAACCGGGCTGCACCGACGTCCCCGCAGCCGGATTCTGGGATATGACCGCGCCTGCCGACACTATCAGACTGTATTCCTGCGTCACCACGCCGACGCCAAATCCGCCACCCGCAAGGGTCTGTATGGCTGCTTCCCTCTCTTGGCCAACCACGTCCGGCACGGGCACCGGCGCGGGCAATTCATAGGCACCCATGTCGTAGCCGCCGCGTTGCGGCCGGAACACCCCAAGGAGGTCCTCGGACGGCGCACCATCGGCCGTTGCGGTGTCCACGCAGGGCGAACCGGGCTGCAACCGGAAATCACCCGCCGCCGCATCCGCAAACAGCGGGTCTGCATCGATGTTGCCGGTGCCGGCGTATCCGCCCTCCACATCACAATAGGCGGCTGAGACATACGGGTTCTGCGCAGGCAGTTTGCAGCCGTTATTCCATACGACACAGTTTGTCATATTCAACCCACCGGAATGGGCAGATACTAATTCACTGGTCACCGGGTTGTCTGCAATTGTACAGTTTACAAGGTCTACACTCGCAGACCCGCCATAGGGATTTTCGATATCCAGGAGATGCCTCTTGTGCTGTGTAAAAATGCAGTTCTCCACGCGCGCACGACACAGCGCTAACATCGAAATGGTCTGAAATCCGGCAAAAGTGTTCGCGGTGAAGCTGCACCGGCTAATGGTCGACAGGCAGGGTCCACCCATATATGCCAGATTGCCAATTCCGACATAGTTGGCCGCAAAGGCACTGTCCATGACCCGGGCACGGGAGACTGCCCCCACGGTGTCTCCGTTAAGCATGGCATAGGCATGTCCTGGATTTTCCGTAAACATGCACCCAATAATCAGCGGGCTGGAGGATTTGTTGTATTCGGTCAGGTTGAGCATGACCGCAAATCCGGGGCTGTTACCGGTTATCACGCAATTCGCAATCGTCGGCGACACCCCCGAGTTGTCAATCGTGAGAATGTGGTTGATTTCAGCCGTGGTGTAGCCGAGGGATGAAAAGACTGAAAGATTGCCGTTCATGCCCTCACGGGCAGGCCCGTTGCCGCGCGTGATGGTGAACCCATCGAGTCGCGCATTGTCGGCACCGTAGACACAGGCGCGGGCGTTATCGCCGTCGATTGTGCAAATGTGCGCCGCAATGTTGCGCTCTTCGCGCAAGCTTTCGTTCCCGGCAAAGCCTCCAAACACATCACAAAACGGCTCCATCGCCACAATGACGCTGCCAGTGTCAAGGTAATTGCCTTCGGCAACCCACACCTCGCCCGACTCGCCGGTGGCCTTCACGGCGTCAATACCCGCCTGAATCGAAGAAAACGCCGTCTCCCACGCGACGCCGTCCTCGACACCGGAGACGTTGTCCGCGTCAACTCGGACAATTGTCGCGCTTGGAGAATGATAGGTGAATGCATTCCGTAGCGTCCCCGTTTGGCCGTCCGGACCGAGGACAGTCACGTCGACCGTACCTGCGGCATGCGGAGGAACAATGCAGAATATGTCGTTTCGCGACAGTACGGTGACCTCGGTGGCGTCCACACTGCCGAAGGTAACGCGGGTCGTTCCCAGTTTGCCGAAACCCCAACCGGACATAAACACGGGAGTTCCGCCAACCGATGGCCCGTCAGCGAGGACAACCTTCTCAATGCCGGGCGGCGGTCCGAGCACGTAGGTGAATCCTTTAACAAGAGTGGCCGCTCCGCCACCGGGATTCGTTATTTGGATATCGACCACGCCAGGCGAATGTAAAGGTGTCAAACAGTAGATGTACGCCTCCGTGCCCCGGTTGCTCACGCTGATTTCGGTAGCGTCCACGCCGCCAAACGTCACGCGGGGAACGGTGCCCTCGGAAAAGTCCGCACCTCGTATGACCACTCTGGCATCGCCTGTGGCATAGCCTTGTGCGGGGCTCACTTCGACAATTGTGGGCACAATGGTATCCAGATAACTGAACCCATTACTGACGGTGGCAGTCTTCCCATCGGGATTGACCACGACCACATCCACGATCCCGGCTGCATGGGGCGGCGTATGACAAGACAGGTTTAGGCCGCCGTTCATCTGCACGTCAGGGGCTTCCACCCCCCCGAACAGAATCTTGGCAGGATAACTCGAAGAATAGGCAAATCCCGTGCCGGAAATGTAGACGGTAGTACCGCCAATGGACAGACCCCGCACCGGGGACAAGGTGGATATCACCGGTTCGGGGGCATCCAAATAGGTGAAAGCACCGGCCAGAACGCCCGTCTTACCATCGGGATTCACCACCACTACATCCACGACTCCCGGCAGACCCGGCGGCGTGGTGCATACAAGGCTCGTTGTGCTGTAGACATTGGAGTCGGACGTTTCCACGTTCCCAAACAACACCCGAGTTCCACTGCTAAAAGGATAGCTAAACCCGCTACCGGAAATGGTGATCAATTGTCCGCCAATGCCGGGCCCCTCTGTCTCAGACAGCGAGACGAGACTCGGCGCCGGTGCATCCAAATAGGTGTACCCGCCGGAAAGCGTTCCCGTTAAACCAGAGGATGCAACCGTAACATCGACCGCGCCGGGGAGATGCATCGGCGTCGTGCAGGTCAGTGTCCGGTCATCGGACACGTACACGTTCGTGGCGGACACGCCCCCGAATCTGACTTCGTTATACGTGGCGATATTAAACCCGGTGCCCGTAACAGTCACTTCGGTGCCGCCCAACGAGGTCCCTTCCGCTGGTGACACGCTGCCCACCGTGGGCGGTTGCTGCGGCAGGTAGGTAAAGCCGCCGACCAGCGTTCCAGTGGCGTTGCCCGGATTGGTGACCATCACATCGACCGTACCCGGCGCATGGGCTGGTGTCAGGCAGGAGATGCGGCAGGTTCCGTCACCCAAATCCACCACGCTTACATAGCTGACGGTCTTGTCCCCAAAGGTGACGCTGACACCGCCGGTGGTGCTGAATTGGGTGCCTGTAATCGTCACCCGCGTCCCGCCGGCCTCCTGGCCGGAATTCGGGGCAATCGCCGTGGGAATGGGCGTGGTTGGCGGCAGGAAGGTGTACCCGCCGGCAAGGGTTCCCGCAGTTCCACCTGGATTGGTGACCGTAATATCGACAATACCGGCATCATGCAGGGGCGTATAGCAGCCAAGCGTGGTGTCGCTGCTGACATAGACACCCGTGGCGGGCACCCCGCCAAAGGCAACCTGGGTCGTGCCAAGCGCGGAAAAACCGGTGCCGGTTATGGTTGCGTAATTGGTGCGGAATCCCGGACCCTGGTTCGGCGAAACAGACAGGGGCACCGGTGTATGGGTCGCATTGTAGGTAAACGCCCCGGCCAGTGCGCCTGACTGCGTGTCTGGATTGGTGACCACGAGATCGACCAAACCCGCCGCATGGGGCGGCGCGGTGCAGGTAATATATCCGCCAAAGTCGGGGTGGACCACCACGTTCGCGGCCGCAACGCCGCCGAAAGTCACCACGGGCACTCCCGTGAGGGAAAGATTAGCCGCAACAATATGCACCTCGGCACCGCCCGTGTCCCAGTCGCCGACCGGACTGCACTTGAGAAGCACCGGACCGGGGGAATCGCTGTATATGAAGCAGTTCGGCATGAGTTCGCCGTATCCGACCACGCCGAACCCGAAAAGTCCCGCGCCATGCGCGGGCGACACCCCGGAATAGAGCGGAATACATCCGGGCACAACATATTCGCGCACATTCGTGATGGGCACCCCGCCAACGGTCAGCGTATACGTGCCAAAAGGCAGTCCGGCCTGCTGGCCCGCCACAAACACCGTCCTGCCGCCGGTCGTGGGACTGGCGCAGGGCAGTGCGCCGGTAACAGCGGGATCGAATGTCTTCGGAACAAAAACGAAGGACTCCGGCAGGGTACCGCTCGACAAGTCCGGGTTAATGACGGTCACATCACAGAGTCCGCCACAATGCGCCGGCGTGGTGCAGGTCAGTGTAAAGTTGCCGCCTCCCGCGTCGGCGACCAGCACGTCCGCCGCGTCCGTATCACCAAAGACAACCCGTGTACCCCCGACCACACCCAGTCCCTTCCCCTGAAGGGTCACCGCCGTACCGCCGTCTCCGCTACCATAGTCAGGCACCGGAACGGTCAATTCGGAGGGCGCCGCCCCGGCAACTCCGAAAAACGCCACCACCAGACACACGGCCAGCACCGCATTTCCTGCCGCTTCGTGAAACATACCCCAAACCTCCCGCTGTTTTGACACGCCACCGGCATGTCTGCCCCAACACACTGAAACGCTGCACTTCCTCCAGGCCCGGCAGCGACACCCCGCATAAAATACATATGAGTGATATCGCCACCCGCGATCTAAGACTAGCAGGAGTCGTGTTGTTTGTCAAGATGGCGGTGGAACGTGATCGACGAACAGTCCTTCGCTTCAACAGGGAGGGACACACCTCACGAAATATGACAAAGTCCGTCTTGGCGCGGGCCCCGTGTCGGTGCGGTTTCGGCATTCTTGGTTGACTCTTGGGATGTTGCAACGGTATACTGCAAATTACTTCTGTGCGATTGCGCCTCGTTTCTCTGTGCAAACCTGAAACAGGAACGGTCATGCGGAATGGCACGCCGCTGCAAGGTGTTTGCCGCGGCTGGTTTACAAAGTAAAGGTGGCGGGGCCAGGGGCGAGTGGCGGAACTGGCAGACGCGCTGGACTTAGGATCCAGTACCGCGAGGTGTGCGGGTTCGACCCCCGCCTCGCCCACCATTGGCGTACAACTTGTCGGAGCAAATCCAAGTATCATGAGCGACAGCGAAAAGACTGAAAATCAGGATGTGAACGAGGTTGCAACCGGGGAAGCGGCAACGGACGTGACGGTCGAAGAACACGACCACGATCACGACCATGAGCACGGCCACCACGGTCACCATCATGAGAAGGAAGAGCCCTTCAAGTTTGAGCAGGACCCCGTCTATGATGTGGATTACAAGGGGGACTGCGCCTACGAGGTGAAAGTCACCGTTCCCGCGGCAAACCTCAAGAAACAGTCGGGGGAGATGCTCAAGCAGCTTCAGGAAGAAGCCATGATTCCTGGTTTCCGCAAAGGCAAGGCCCCGATTAAGCTTGTCCAGAACAAGTTTAACAAGGCGGTGCGCACCGACGCCGTCGACAAGCTGGTCGATGAGTCCTTCCACAAGCTGGTCAAGGACAAGGACCTGAAGCCCATCGGCGCTCCCACAGCCGACGGACTGGAAGACAAGACGGCGCTGAAGGAAGACGAGGACCTGGTCTTCTCCCTCAGTTTCGAAGTCTCGCCGCGCTGTGAACTGGGCACCTACCGCGGCATCGAAGTCGAGCGACCCATCGTCAAAATCAATGAATCCGACGTCGATGAGGTCATCGGACGGATGCGCGAACGCCTGGCCATGTATGAGACCGTGGAGGCGGCGGCCGAAGACGGCGATCAGGTTCTGATCGACTTTGAGGGCAAGATCGACGGCGCGGCCTTCCAGGGCAACAGCGCCGAAAATTACCCGTACATTATGGGTTCTGCGCGCTTTCTGAGCGAGTTCGAAGCCGCCCTTCTTGGAAAGAGCGCCGGCGAAACCGCACAGGCCGATGTGACTTTCCCGGCCGACTGGCGCAATGCCGAACTGGCCGGCAAGACCGCCAATTTTGAAATCAAGATCAACGAGGTCAAGCGCCGCGCCCTGCCCGAAATCAACGATGATTTCGCCAGGCAGGCGGGCCAGGAATCCCTTGAGGCATGGCGCAAATCCCTTGGGGAGCAGTTGCGCGCCGACACGGCCGAACAGTCCGACTCCCATGCGCGCAACGACGCCATGGACAAGATTATCGCCAACTCGACCTTTGAGATTCCCAAGACCCTGCTGGACTCGATGGCCCATTCGGCCTTCGAAGCCGCCATCGAACGGATGCGCCGCCAGCGCATCGTGGTTGAATCGGAAGAGCAGGTGAAGGAACTCCAGGAATCCTCCCGCGCCGACGCCCTGCGCGAGATCAAGGAATTTGTCATTCTGCGCGAGATTTCCGAAGCCGAAGGCATCGAAGTGGCCGAAGCGGACTTCGAAGAGCACGCCGCCAGCCTGGCGACCAGCGCCGGCGTGGACAAGGAAATCGCCCTGGGCTACCTGCTCGGCGAAGAGCAGCGCGGTCGCACCGAAACCGACATCCTCCACAAGAAGGTGTTTGACGTCATCCTTGAACATGCAACCATCGTCGAAAAGGAACTCAAGGACGAAGCCCCGGCCGGGACCGACTCCGAAAGTGCCAGGGACGCCAAATAATCCATGGTTGATTTGCCGGAATTCCGACACAGCGCGGGCGCGCCCTGCGATGCGCCGCCCGTGGCTCCCAGCGCGGTAACCATTTACCAGCAGACGAGCCGCGGCGAGCGGGCCTACGATATTTATTCGCGTCTCCTTGAAGACCGGATTATCTTCCTCGGTTATCCAATCAACGATGATGTGGCCAACTATATCATCGCCCAGTTGCTCTACCTTGAGGCGGAAGACCCGGACAAGGACATCAACCTCTACATCAATTCCCCCGGGGGCAGCGTGACGGCCGGACTGGCCATTTATGACACCATGCAGTTCATCCGCCCCGACATCACCACCATTTGCCTCGGCCAGGCGGCAAGCATGGCCGCCATCCTCATGGCGGCCGGCGCCAAGGGCAAGCGTTACGCCCTGCCCTATTCCCGCTTCCTGCTGCACCAGCTCATGGGCGGTGTGCATGGCCAGGCCTCGGACATTGAAATTCAGGCGAGAGAGATCATCCGCATCGGCGAAATGATCGACGAAGTGCTCGTCAAGCATACCGGCCAAACCGTTGAGTCCATCCGGCATGACAGTGACCGTGACTTTTTCATGGGGGCGCAAGAGGCCAAGGAGTACGGCCTTGTTGATGCCATCCTCACCCGCCACCCCGCCCTGCCATAAAACAGCCTGCCACCTCGTTCGCCGGATTCTTTCCGGGAACCTGAACGTCCTCCGGGACATTCACCTTTCAGGAATAGTTGAATCAGGCCCCCGGTGGCCTTGCCAAATCCAGTAATACCGGGCACAATATGTAGTAGGATAGTTTTCATGACCGCAAGGTTATGGGGAAATTCTTGACAGATTGTGGAGATAGTGTTATATTATCGCTGGAGCGGCCCATATTGGGCGCGTTTGTAAAGCAATTATCCGCCTTGGAGAATTATACTGATGCCACCACATCAACGTTCGCGCAACGACGTGCCGACCTGCTCGTTCTGCGGCAAGCGCCACGACGAGGTCAACAAGCTCATCGCCGGCCCGGACGTTAACATCTGCGATGAGTGCGTGCGCCTGTGCAACGAGATCGTTGCCGAGGACCGGGCCCGCAAGAAGGGTTCGCGGGCCACACATGTGCCCACGCCAAAGGAGATCAAGGATTTCCTGGACCAGTATGTCGTGGGACAGGATCAGGCCAAGCGTGTGCTGGCAGTTGCGGTGCATAACCACTACAAACGGCTCGCGACGGGCGCTGAAATCGACGGTGTGGAAATTCAGAAGTCCAATGTGCTCCTTATCGGCCCCTCGGGCTGCGGAAAGACCCTGCTCGCAGAAAGCCTGGCGCGCATGCTGGATGTTCCTTTCGCCATAGTGGACGCCACCACCCTTACCGAAGCGGGTTATGTCGGCGACGACGTGGAAAACGTGGTGCTCAAAGTCCTGCAGGCGGCCGAATTCGACGTGGCGCGCGCGGAAATGGGCATCGTATACATTGACGAGGTGGACAAGATCGCCCGCAAAAGCGACAGCCCGTCCATCACGCGCGACGTGTCCGGCGAGGGCGTGCAGCAGGCCCTGCTGAAAATCCTTGAGGGCACCGTGGCAAGCGTTCCGCCGCAGGGCGGGCGCAAGCATCCGCAGCAGGAGTGCATCCAGGTAGACACACGCAACATGCTTTTTCTGTGCGGCGGCGCCTTCAACGGCCTTGAACAGATTATCCGCAAGCGCATCGGCACGAACATGATCGGCTTCAACGCCGACATCAAGTCCAAGTCCGACCAGCGCATCGGCGAAGTTTTGGCCCAGGTCAAGCCGGAAGATCTCATCAAGTTTGGGCTCATCCCCGAATTTGTGGGCCGCCTGCCGGTGGTCGCCACGCTCAACGACCTGTCGCGGGACGACTTGATCCGCATATTGACCGAGCCCAAGAACGCGCTGACGAAACAGTATGAAAAGCTGTTCCAGATGGAGCGGGTCAAACTCGGCTTCCAGACGGAAAGCATCGCGGCCATAGCCGACCGCGCCATTGAGCACGATACCGGGGCGCGAGGTCTTCGGGGTATCCTGGAGTCGGTCATGCTCAACCTGATGTACGAAATCCCCTCCCGCACCGATGTGCGCGAGTGCATCATCACGCAGGGCGTCATTCTCAAGAGCGAGGAACCCATTCTCGTGTACGAGCATGAACTGCGCGCCCGTGAAAACGGCAACGACGCCACCTCGGCCAGCGCCTGACCCCGCCCGGCACCACAAACCGCATCACGCATCCGGCCCGGACCGGATGCCGGTGGACAGATTACCATGACGCGCAAACCCGCCCCGGCCCTGCTGTTTTCCCTTGCGGCGCTGCTCGCGTCCGCATGCTGCCCCCGCGAGAATGTGCCTGTCGGGACTGCCCCCGCAGTGATACCGCGCCAACTCACCTTCGAAGTCGTTCATGCCTATCCGCACGATCCGGAGGCCTTTACCCAGGGATTGCTGTGGCATGACGGTTTCCTCTACGAAAGCACCGGCCTGAACGGCCAATCCTCGCTGCGCAAGGTTGTCCTGGAAACGGGCGAGGTCGTTCAGCGACGCAAAGTCGGCAGCCAATATTTCGCCGAAGGGCTTGCATGCGACGGCGGGCGCCTTGTGCAGCTTACCTGGCAGTCCCAGCACGGCTTTGTGTACGACCTGGCTTCTTTTGAACCCGGGCAGGGCTTTGACTATCTGGGCGAGGGGTGGGGTCTTACCGCGGACAACCGGCGGTTTATCATGAGCGACGGCACCGCCAAACTGCGCTTCCTTGATCCGGCCACGTTCGCCCCCGCCGGTTCTGTCACCGTGACGGACCAGGGGCATCCCGTCTCCAGGCTCAATGAACTGGAATACATCGACGGGCTGGTCTATGCCAACATCTGGCGCACAGACCGGATCGCCCAAATAGACCCGGCAACGGGGGCGGTCGTCGCATGGATCGACCTTGAAGGCCTCCTGACCGCCGCGGACCGCGGCGACTCCTCCCCCGACGTGCTCAACGGCATCGCTTGGGACGGGTCAGGCAAACGCCTTTTCGTCACCGGCAAACGCTGGCCCAAGCTTTACGAAATCCGCCTTGTCGAAACCACTGCCGCGCCGTAACCGGCGGCGCGACCCGCTAGAGTATCGGCTCGCGGCCGTGTACGTGCCGGATGGAAAACTGAATCAGTTCGGAGGCGCTTGACAGGCGCAGCTTGCGGCGAATGTTGAAGCGGTGCGTTTCAACGGTCTTCGCGCTGATGCCCAGGCGTTCGGAAATCTGCTGGGGCTGCATTCCCTCGCCCACAAGACGGAGCACCTCGTACTCGCGGGCGGACAGCTTGCCCACCCCGGTGGCGCTGGACTTGTCGCCCTCGCTCAGACAGCGCCGCAGGATCGTCTGCGTCAGCGCGCCCGAAAGGACGAGTTCGCCCTTCGCAACGCGCCGAATCGCGTCAATGACCAGTTCCGAAGGCGCCTGCTTCATCAGGAAACCCAGTGCTCCGGCGCGGATGGCGCGCTCGGCAAAGACGTTTTCGTCATGAATGGAAAAAACCAGCACCGCAGTCTGCGGCATGTCGGTGCGAATCTGGCGGATAAAATCCATGCCCGACACCGCCTGTTCCGACATGGAAATGTCCATAATCACCACATCAGGCGGAGCGCCCTGGATTAACCGGAACGCTTCGTCCCGATCCCCCGCCTCGCAGCACACCTTGAGATCGGGTTCCTGGTCGATGAGCTGACGCAACCCCTGCCGGAGCAACGGGTGATCGTCCACTATCATAATCCGTTTTTTGTTCATGGCCATCCTCGCAGTGTCAGAGTCTGACAGGTTATGGCGCCACCCTCCCCCTGCGCCGGCCCCCCCGAAAGAGGCGCGCCCATGGAAGACGCGCGACAATACATGCGAAAAGGCTTTGCACTTTCACGAAACGACCGGACAACACAAACCGCGTGCCCGTCCAAGACGGCTGTCATGCATGCGGGTCGAATTAAACCCACACTTGTGCGAGTTTTATAGGATTTGCGGCTCACCTGCCGACTTTCGAAATCGTCGCTCTTGCGACCCACATCATGCCTCCTAGAACTCGACCACACCACCTATGACGCAGTGCATACTATGCCCGTAATCTGCACTCACAAGAATGATAACATGATTTTTCAACATGCGTTGCATAATGCGCAGAATTTTCCGCACCACCATGCTTAGCATGCCTATTATACAGGAATTATTCCTGCCGGTGTCAATATTCGCATTTTTTTCGCTGTAAATGTCTTGTAGGCTTTACATTATTCGCCGGACCCGCGAACTGTTCCCCTCGCAGGAAGACTAACAGTTGACGGGCGTGTGACTTGTTGGCAGGTTCTCAACGCCCAAGACTCGGCATGAAACTTGCATAAAAGTACCCGTGTTCAGCGCAAATGGTTGGGGCCTTGCGATGAGATCAGCCTGAAAAGGCCCTGTTTGCGCAAAAGATGCCCGCGATGCGATCTTGTCAGCGAGGTCGGCAGAGTTACATGCGGGTAGGATAACGGCGGAAAGATACCGCTTTGTAGGAGGCAAATCGTCCTGTGGGCGTTTTGCGCCAAAGGTGGTGGTGTGTTTCGCCATACCGACAATGACGATGGGAGTGTGGATGATGATGCCCCGTGTGAATCTGTGGAAAAATGTCCGCCTCAGCGGCCTGTATGCCGGTGCCGCCCTGTTCTTCGTGCAGCAAAGTTCCCCGGCCCAGGGTGTCGTCCCGGCGTTGAGCGCCGGGGACACGGCATGGATACTTGCCTCCACTGCGCTGGTGCTGTTCATGACCATCCCCGGTTTGGCGCTCTTTTACGGCGGCCTTGTGCGCACGAAGAATGTCCTGTCCGTGCTGATGCAGTGTATTGCCATTACCTGCATGGTTACGGTCTTGTGGGCGCTGTTTGGCTACAGTATGGCCTTCAGCCCCGCGGGCATGGCCAAAGGAGAATCCGGTTTCCGCGCCTTCTTGGGCGCGCTGGACATGGCCTTCTGCCGGGGTATCACCATTGACCGCAATTATCAAACCATCCCGCTGGCCCTGCATTTCTGTTACCAGCTCACCTTCGCCATCATCACCCCGGCGCTGATCGTGGGCGCTTTCGCCGAGCGCATGAAGTTCTCCGCCATGCTGCTCTTC
>CAZOMH010000023.1:0-18949 GCA_964580415.1 uncultured Nitrospirales bacterium | reverse complement strand
AGATTATTCTTAGAGGACTTTCTCGTCCATTGTACTTGTTGCAATCTATATTGCACATTTTGCAACTTTTGACAAACGCGCCGACCCCGCGCAGCGCCAGCGGACCGGCGCGCTATCGCACCGACCACTCGTAGACGCCGGCCGAGAACTTGGGCGGGAGTTGAACCTCCAGGCGCAGCGCGTCCGTTTTGACAGGCGCGAAGCTGACTTCGCAGGGTTTGTCCTTCTCCACCGCGTAGGGGCCGGCGGCTTCGACCGGTTTCCATTCGTCGGGTTTGTTTGGATGGGCAA
Source organism: uncultured Nitrospirales bacterium (assembly GCA_964580415.1). Classification (GTDB taxonomy): domain Bacteria; phylum Hydrogenedentota; class Hydrogenedentia; order Hydrogenedentales; family CAITNO01; genus CAITNO01. Next base: position 18,658 of record CAZOMH010000023.1, on the reverse strand, counting down.
CGCTATTCCTTGCCCCGGACGGAGGCTGCATTGGGGGGCTGTCCGGCCAGTTCTCCCGCCAATAGAGCCGGACACCCGGAGGCAGGTCGTTGGCGGCAATGCGGACAAGGTTGCCTTTGACCGTCTCGATGGTTGCGTTGGGCCGGGGCAGTATGGGGTCGAGCAGGACAAAGAGTACCCCTCCCCCCAAGAAGAGCAGCGGCCAACCGCCGGGACCCGGGGAGGCCATGAGGGTTGTGTCGGAAACGGGAAGCGGTGTCACAGGCATTTCGTTGAATACCGGGACCTTTGCTCCCAGGAACATCCGGCAGAGTTGGCCTTCCTCCATTATGAAAGTACACTCCAACTGCTCGCGCCACTGGAGGGATTGGGCATTGTTTCCTTCAGAGGTTGCCGACGGGGGGGGCACCTGAAAATCCCACGGGCTTATTAGCCCTGGTGAGACAGAGTAGGCCCATTGCCCTTCCCGGAAAAGGAACATCTTTTCACGTGAAAGCCACACGGCTATACCGTTTTCCATACAACGGGATGCCCCCATATCCGCAAACAGGTACTCTGGAATGGGTGGAGGGGCTGCGGCCGGGTCCGGTTTCGGAATGGTTTTCCAGAGGTCCTCGGCGGTCCAATGCTGCCATTCGCCGTTTGTGAACGTTGAGACGCCTTTGCCCGTGATTCTCAACGTGATTCCGTCCATGTTGCGGACGGGCAACATCCGGCTTCCCCTGGAGGAATTGAAAACCATTTCGCCCGGTTGGAGTGTTGGAACCGCCTGTTCCACATCGTCCCATTCCTGCCAGCGGTCTTCGGCGGGCAGGAATTTTGCGCAACATTGACGGCCGTCGGGTGTTTGGGTTCCGAAGCCCCAGAGGTTTCCAAGAATGTCTGTGCTGACCATGTCCGGCATGTCAGACACGGAACACTTCCCGGGGAGGTCAAGATAGTTCCAGGAGACGCCGTCCCACCGTGCCAACCGCTTCTCTGTCCGGTCGGCGGAAAATCCATAACGCCTGCCTGAAACGGGTTCCTTTGTTGCCGTCTGCCACTGAATCCATCCGCAACCGGGATTTCCGGTGGCGGGGTTTGGCGGGATCTGCCCGATGGTTCCCGCTGCGGGCGGGGTGAGCAGCGGGGGGTTGTTGGAGATGGCGTTCGCCTTGGGCAGAACCACCACCCGGCCTGCCGTGTCATACCCCACCGCCTCGCCGGCGGACAGCATGGAGACACCGTAAAGATTGTCCAGACCGGCGCCCGACTGGCGGTCGACCACACGGAAGGGGCCGCCGTTGGCGGGCAGGAACCACAGGTTTGCCGGGCCCCCGGCGAACCATGCGCCCTCGGCTGTGGTGGCGGGCTTGTCGGGAATATATTCACAGGGGTGGGGCAACACCGGCACGAGTTGTTCACCTTCCAACCGGTAGATATTGTCCGTTGCCAGAGCGTACCAGGTGGAACCCAATTCAAACATGTTGTTTATCCAAGGCGAGGATTCATCCGCGCCCTTCCAAAGGAGTGTGCCCTCCAGCGTGGAGGGGTTTACTTTCCAGATGTTTCTGCCCTTCACTACAACACGGAACAGGTTGTCCTTGCCGGGGATGATCTTTGCCTGCACCTTTCCAGGGCGCACCATGGCGGGGGGGGCGGCAGGCTGCGGCGTCAACCTCGCGCCCATGACATCGACGACGGCAAAGGAGCGTGCCCAGTCGTTGTCCTGCGGCGCGGGTTTCCGAAATTCCGAAAATGCCGGGTCCATGATGACGATGGGCGGATAGCCCTGGATGCCATCGGGATGCGTCTTCGCGTACCAGACCCTGCCGAGCGCGTCCACCCGCATTTCCTCCGCGCACGAGGTGCAGCCTGATCGAACACTCCAGTCCCAGAGGTCCGGGTAGAGCGAACTTTCCGCCGGAACAACGGCCATCTCTTTCCATGCGGGGCCGGCAAAGTGGCCGTGCGAATCGCACCACACCGCGCCGTTCCGATCCGCCACGAGATGTTTGGGTTGGTTTTCCTTTCCTCCGGGCGGCGCTTCGGCGAGTGTTCTGACGCGACCGCCGCGAAACATGGAACAACGTATTCTTCCGCCCTGCCGCGGACTCCACTTGAAACATGCCGACCCGTCCGGTCCCGTTTCCGCGAAGGTTGTGGTGAAACTTTCCGTCGGCAGTCCGGGTGCGGCAACCTGGTGCCATGCGCCTTCCTGCCAGCGGGCAAAACCATGTTTCCCAGAGAGCGCCGCCCAAAGGCCATCGGGTGTCGGATGCACATTGTCAACGGTAATGCTTTCCTCATTGTCCCTGTTTGTCTGCAAGACCAGGGCTTTCCGCGGGCTGAGGACAAGCGGAGGGCCCAATGTGTACTCCACCCAGCCGCCGGAGGTGTCTTCTTCCGCCCGCGCGGCGCATGCGGTTAGCAAGATGACCAGTGCGAACAGCGGCGCCATTCCTTTCAACATCATTGTGTTCCTGCCTCCCCATTTACGGACGGTTTCTTCTGATCGGTTGGCGGGATTTCCAACTGTTGCAGGGTCGCCTCCAGCACCCATCGTGCATGGTCGTCCAAAGTTCCTTTAAGGGCCTGTTTCACTGCGGAGGCACCCTGCTCCGGATTGTTTTTGAACACGTCAAGCGCCCACTTCTTCTGCTCATTGGTGCCGTGAAGGAGTGCATCAATAACGCTTTCGGACGATTCGGCGCCCGCAATCTTTACGGGGATGCGCTCCGGCGTGGGGTCGAGGTTCAATTCTTTGTCGAAGGCGTACGCCTCGATGGCGTGCCCGCCGGGCGCATAGGGTCCGGCGAGCAATTCCTTTTCGGCTGTATCGCGCCACGGTGCCTGGTCCACCCGCCATGCATGCGACAGCCCTAAGGTGTCGGCAAATTGAATCCGAACCATGCCCGCCGGTTCAGGCGCTGCCGTCACGCTTGTCTTCAACGGGCGAAACGCATTACGGATATGCACGGTGTCCGCGACGGTGCCGTACTCCTTGCGCAGAAAAACGCCGCCTGCGTTGTCCAGAGCGATGCATGCAAGGGTCTTCCAGTCGCGGAAGGGGGTGGGCTCCGAGGTTGACACGACCACCGCCGACAATCCGTACCCCTCGCGCAGTAGCGCGCCCTCCTTCAATCGCCAGGTGATGCCCAGCGGATCCTTGGTCTGCGAACTGGTCTGCGCCGTATGCCGTCCGGGTTTGGGGACAGTTGCGGTCCGTGCGTAGCGGTGGGGCGCCTCGGGCGCGGGCTGGAATGTCGTCTCTCCCGGCGTCAACGTGAAGACGCCGTCCAACGCCTCGACGCAGAGCCGCCCTTTCTCATCAACGTAACCGGCACCGGTCAGCGTGGGATTCTTTGAGAAGTATCCGAAGTTGTACGCCTCGGGCAGCCAGGCCCCCTTGACGCGGCACTGCAGGGTTCTCTCGGCCAGGACCGCCGCAAGGCCGTCCCTGCCCAAGACGGGCACACGGTACTCACCCTTGCCGGCGAAGAAATAGCGGGGACACAGGGTTGGGTTTTCCAGCGCCGCCTTAAGAGAAGGGCCACCTTGCGTCTGACCGGTGGCCGGGTCGTACAACTGGTATTTCTGCTCCCCTTTGCTGTCGGGCAAGGTCAGAATCCAAATGCGGCCTGTATCGTCGGCAACGGCCCATGCGCCTTCGTGAAAATACACATCGTCCGGTTCAGGACTCCAGGTGGTCAACACGCCGCCGCTAAGACGGAAGAGCACAGACGGATGGGCTGCCAGAAAAAGATAGCTGTCTCCCGTGGGGGAGAGTATCGGGCCGGCGACGCGCGCGAAAAGACGGCAGCGCAAGGCTTCGGGATTATGGGGCGGTGCATCGACGAGGCGCTGTTGCTCCTCGGGACTCGCTTTGCTCATGCCGGCGGCGGAACAGAAGGACAGCGTTCCATCGGTGCCGCGGAGGATTTGCGCGTCTTCGGGCACGGTGACGCCCTCCGGCCAGCCCAACCAGCGGAGTTCGCCGCCCGCAGGCCGAAGGTAGGCAAGTTGAAAGCCGGTCATGGGGTCGCGGCCCGACATCCACAGCACGTTGTTGACGCAGGCGATGCTCGCGGGGCCTTCCATGATTCTTGTCAACTTGTCCTTTTCCAACGAGAAGGCGCCCATTTCGGTAGCCAGCACCCAGCGGTCCCCAAATTTCTGGAGGTCCATTGACGTGATGCGGTTTGTTTTGAAAAGGTCTATTGGCGCGATGGGCGTGTCTCCCCACGGGGTGGTTTTCAGCGTGACGGTGTCCATTTCAAAGATGCCGGACAGGGATGCCACCCAAATGGAACGTTCATCCTTTCTTCCCAGCCAGACGTCGTCCGTTTTGTGTGAACTCCGCCCATAGGGATTGTCGCCGACAATCTGGCCATCACTGCCCACAATAGTCAAGAATTCCTGGGCGTGCATCCATGCCTGTCTCTCGCGGGGGGGCTGTTTCAGATCGCCGACGGTGTCGATGACTGTGAGACCTCCGCCCGCACCGTCCGATTCCCAGATCACTTCCGAGGGCATAACGAACCAGTAATGGCCCTGGCCGTCGGCCATCGCCCGGAAGAAGCGTGTCCGCGGCGCCATGTCGAACATGTTCGTTTCGCTGCGTTTGACGCTGCAGACGAGCCGAAGTTCTTCGGGATGGGGCAGATACATGTACGGAGCCGGCGCAATGGAGGAGATTGTACACCAGAGCACTCCCGCACCGTCCTCGTAGATGCGCATTTCGGAGGGCGGCATTGGGGTGGGGGAGAAATGGCGAAAGCGCATGCCGTCGAGTTCGGTGAGTATGTCGGCCCGGCCCTGGTGCGTTTCCCAACTGTAGACGGCATGGCCGTTGGGACCTTTGAACAGCCGGTCGTTGCTGTTGCCTTTCAAGTCTGAGCTGCCCAGGTTCACCGTCCGCCAGTGTCCGTCCTCCCAGGTGCCCAGTGCATAGTGTCCGCGTCCGTCGGTGCATTTTCCCCACAAGCGCCCGGCGCTGTCGAGAACAGGGTCATCTTCGCACAGCCAGACAGCGGGCGCGGAAAGGGTTGGGTCATTCTTCAGCGTCACCGGCTCGCCCCACTCCTCGGCGGCCGAAAGCAGGGGGATCAGGCTGAGACAGACAAGCACACCAACCCAGTGGAAACGCATGGCTCTCCTCCCGAATATGCTCACATCGCGGTAGTGTAGGTGATGATTCGTTCCGTCCCCGGGGTCACCTCTACGCGGAATTCCATCCGGCCGTCGTCGAGTGTTTTGTAGAGGTCGCTGGCGTCGCTGACGGCGGTGCCGCGGCGAACGCTTTCCGGCCGGTCAAAAACGCGCACCTCGCGGGGGGCGTCGAGTGTGCTGGTGAGGGAAATGGACTGGACCATGTTCCGGCCGCCGCTCCCGTCCTGCTTCAGCCCGTCGCCGGGTTGCTTGACCTGTTTCTTGACGGTGATGCCCGGTTCGGGCGCGATGCGGATGCGCATCTTCTGTGCTGGCTGCGCGGTGTCGAGTGTTCCGGTGTTCAGGAGGATCATTCCTTGGGCAGTCTGCTGGAAGACGCGGATGGAACCCTTTTGCAGGACTTTCCCCATGCCGTTTTCAGGGGTGTTGCCCAGTTCGACCCACCACCATACACTTGGGGCGGGGGGCATATGGTCCGAGTACATGCATTCTTCCCTGTAGGCGCGTCCGGCGGTTTCACACTCCAGGAACGGGGTTATGGCGATCTGTGGTGTGTTGAGGAGCGGCACACGCATGGTGGAGAAGGGGTCAAGCGTCTCAACGCCCTCCAAGGGCATGAGACTGCTCTCGATGAAGCCGGAGGCGGATGAGGAACGCTCGGGTGGATACTGCGCCGCCGCGTCCGGCGCTGACCGTGCCAGGGTGATTCGCGGGCTTGAGTACTGGCCGGAGGTCTGGTTGGAAAGGCTGATCCAGCCTTCAAAACGGACCGACGTCCTGTCGGGCGCGAGGAAAGCGTTGTATTCGGACTGCCAAGTCTGGCCACGGACGAGATAGGACAGCGTAAACGTGCGCGGTCCGTCCGCCGGCGAGTCGAGCGTATAGCTTAATCCCATGTCGTCGGCGGGGCCGCCCGGCTTTTCCTTGCAGGTGAGTCTCTGGGAAAGCACTTTTGCGGGGGCGGTTCCGGATGTTTCGCTGAGCGTCACGGACTCGGGTATGGTTTGCGCGGGAAGCGATTCCAGCCTCATCTCGACTTTGCCGACGGCCAACTCCCTGGTGTAGGTCTTCTGCACCAGGGTGGTGCCGTTGTCGCCGATGACCAATTGCACCTGTCCCAGCGCATTCAGCGAAATGAGTGCCCCAAACGCCGCCGCCATGATCCTTGAACCCATGACTTGTCCTCCCGCGGTTGTGGCTGTTTTGGCCTTCTTACAAGACCATTTATCCATCGAGGGCAAAGACGGTTCCTATCCCCTTGGACAAGGTCACCGTACTGTTCTCTTTGTCCATCCACACACATCATGGTACGGAGTACGGGTGTTGTCAACAGGGCTGCGATGCCGGGTGGTGGTGCCGGGGTGCGGTGCCGGGTGATGCGTCTTTTTGGGATGGGCGTTATGGGACCTATGGGACGAATGGGACTTATGGGATGAAGAGTGCCCAATGTGACGGACGACCGAGACGCCCCAACGATTTTATGGCGTGGGTTTCTTTTCTTCCGTCTGTTTCCAGGCGCGCAGGTAATCAATCTGGAAGACGGCCGGCAGTTCCTCTTTGGTGGGCAAGCCGAACCATTCTGGCATGGTTTCGGAATCGAAATTGAGGCGGAGTTCCTGGTGCCACAGGGTGTTTTCGACCGTGCGCACGGACTTGCCGTCGACGTACCAGACGAGTTGTTTCTCGTTCCAGTCGAAGCCGTACACGTGCCATTCGTCGGCCAGCACATAGGGCGCTATCCATTTGTCGCCGCTGGACCGGTGCGAAGGATCGCCGGGCGACCGCATCACGTGGAGGGTCATGTAATAAGTGTTCTGGTGTTCCGGTGCGCCGCCGCCGATTTCAAACACGTCGATCTCGGTCCACAGTTCCTTGCCGTCGTTGTAGAACCAGAAGGCGCTGGATGCGTGCGACTTCATGGGCTTGCAGCGCACCTCGAAATACCCGTACAGCACGGTGTCCTTGCTCTTTACCGCCGCGGTGGTGAAATCCTTGTATTCGGGTTTCAACCCCGGAAGCGTCTCCGTCCGGGCCCAGAGTTCGAGGTTGCCGTCCTTCACGTCCACATTCTTCGGGTTGAAGTAACCCGGCGGACGGCCTTCCCAGGTGGGGTTGTGGTCGTCCCACTTGGCGTTGTCCAGTGCGGTGCCGTTGAACTCGTCCGTGAATTCGGGGTTGGGTTCCCATTTCGTCCCGGCGGGCGGTTCTGCAAAGGCGATGCAATGAAGCAGGCCGGTTAGGAGCATCAGGACGCCCAAGCAACGCATGGCAGGTTCCTTTCTTTTCCGGTGGCGAGCGATATGGGACCTCTGGGACGAATGGGACCCATGAGACCCATGCGTCCTTTGTCTCGCAGCGCCATTCTACAATATCTGCGTCCTGGCCGGGTTGACCCGTCCGTGCCGTTGCGCTACGATGCGCCCGGAGGTCTACATTGTGAAAACGATTCTGGTCACCGGCGGCGCGGGATTTGTGGGCACCACCCTGGGCCTGGGTTTCAAAGCCCAGGAGTCGGACTGCCGCGTTGTCGCGCTGGACAATCTCAAACGGCGCGGTTCTGAACTCAACCTGCCGCGGCTGCGCGCGGGCGGGGTGGAGTTTGTGCATGGAGACGTGCGTTGTGCCGCCGACCTGGAGGCCTGCGGTCCCTGTGACCTGCTTGTTGAATGCAGTGCCGAGCCGTCCGTGCTGGCCGGCTACGGCGGTTCGCCCGCCTATGTGACCGATGCAAACCTTATCGGCGCGATCAACTGCCTGGAGCATGCCCGCCGCCACGGTTCGGGTTTCCTGTTTCTGTCCACCAGCCGGGTTTACCCCATGGCCGCGCTTAACCGTTTGGCTCTGGTCGAGACGGATACCCGCTTTGAAATTGCCGCCGAACAGCCGATGGCCGGTGTTGGCCCGGAGGGTATCTCGGAGGATTTTCCGCTGGCCGGGGCACGGTCGCTCTACGGTGCCACCAAGCTCTGCGCCGAATTGCTGATCGCCGAATACGTGGAGATGTACGGGTTGCGCGCCGTGGTCAACCGCTGCGGCGTCATTGCCGGCCCGTGGCAGATGGGGCGCGTGGACCAGGGTGTCGCCGCATTGTGGGTTGCGCGCCATGTCTACGGCGGCGCGCTCAAGTACATCGGCTATGGAGGCACGGGCAAGCAGGTGCGCGATCTGCTGCATGCGGACGACCTGTTCCGTTTGGTGCAGATGGAAACGGCCCGAATTGATGAACTGAAGGGTTGCGTCTTGAACGCGGGTGGCGGGCGCACGGTGAGCGCGTCCCTGTGCGAGATGACCGCGCTGTGCGAAGCCGCCACGGGCAAACATATCAATATCGGGTCCGAACCGGAAACGCGCGCGGCCGACGTGCCAGTCTACATTACCGACAACCGGCGCGTGACGGGGGTGACCGGTTGGCGTCCGGAAAAGAGCCCCGCCGATATCATCGAGGATATTCACCGTTGGATTGTGGACAACCGCAATATTCTGGCCGGCATTCTGGGCTGATAGAGGAACGCGGCTGGGAGCCGCGCCCACTTTCCCGGCCCTGTTTGGGATTAGCGCAGGGCCCGCCAGCGCCATGCCGGTGCTTTGCCGTACTCCAGCCGCAGGCTGTCGCCCGGTTCCAGGCGGATGCCTTGGCCCGCCTGTACCGGTCCGGCAAATGACTGTTCCCCCGTTTCCGCCGCGGTAGCAAGCGTCCAGGTTTTCACCTCGCCCGGTTCGGTGATCAGCACCTCGACCACAAAGGGTTGGCGGTTCACCAGCGGCTTCCCTGAGGCCGGTACTGCCGGTGTTTCCACGCTGAACCCCAATCCGCCGTTCGCCAGAACAAGGTTGGTGGGTGTTTCCGCGAGGTTCTCTATTTTTCCCGGCAGGTTGAGCGCGGTCACGCGGTTGGCCTTGGCGTTTGGCGCGAAACGGATGTTTACACCCTTGTCGCCGGGCGAGAAATCGAGGTCAAACAGGTTGTTCTCGCCGCCGATGACTGCGCCCACGGCGTTCTTGATGCCCTGGCTGTCGATGCTGGCCGAAACGCGGTTGCGCTGGAAGTTGGAGCCCGGACCGGTGCCCAGGTCGAGCCCCGTGTTGCTCAGGTGGTTGAATGTGAACTGCATGGTATTGTTCGACACTTGGCCCGTGGCCTGCACCGCCTTGTCGCAGGCGATAGGCTCGGCCAGCGCAATGCGGTTGTTCACGATGGGACCGGCCGCGCCGTCGAGCCACAACCCCACGCCCCGGCCCTTGTTGCCTTCCTCGGGGAACACCTTGCCGCCGCCCACGGCGGCGTTGAACTCAAACACCGAGGCGATGATGACCGCGAAATTGTCGGGGCCTTTTTTTTCCGGCTTAAAGTGAATGACGGCCCCGTCGGTCTGCGCCACGATGAGGCCCATCTTGATGCGGCAACTCATGAGGCTGTCGAACACGACAGCATCGCCGGTCTGCGGGACGTACTGGATCACATACTCGCCGCCGTCCAGACGAAAATCCTGGAACCAGGGGACGCGCAGCGTTTCCTGGATGAAGTAGACCGCGCCGTTGGCGAAAGGTTTGGGCATGGTTCCCCCCGCGATATAGACATCGCGGCGCTGCTCTTTGGCGGCATTGAGCGCCTCCTGAATACCCGAAGTGCGTGTGCCCGGCGTGCCGGGGCCGAAGTCTCCTCCGTCGGCGGGGCCGTCCGGCGTGACGACTATGTACCCCTGGTCCCGCCGTGCTGAGGCTTCGGGTTCGGCGAATGCCATGCCGCACGCCAGCGAAAATAGTACAACCATCCACAGCTTGTTCATGGACCGTGCTCCTTTCAGGAGGCCAAAAATGCGCCATATTCTATCAGCAGGCGAAGGACGCCGGCCAGTTGACGCAAGCCGCAACGGGGCCCTTCCGAGCCGTCCGCTGTGATACCATTGTTCGAACGGGCACTTCCTGCGAAGCGGTGATTCGGAAAGATGCGCCAGGGATTCAAATGACACAAAGCACACCCAAGAAGGATGGAGCAACGGGCCGTTCCGGACCCGTGGGCCTGTTTCTGTTGTTGTCGGCCGCACTGCTGCTCGCCGCGGTGCCGGTCTTCGCCGCCACCGAAATTGAGAACGGACTGTTGCGCGTGTCCTTTGATGATGCCACGGGCCGGTTGACCGGCTTCAAGGACCTGCGCAATGGCCATGATTTTGTGGGTGCGCAGGATTCGGAGGGGCTTTGGCAGATCGATCTGCTTTCCCGGGCAGGAGACACAGCAATTACACCTTCGGCGGCGAAAGCATTCCACGCATGGCGTTCCGAAGGCGGCACCACGGCAACGCTCGTGTGGGAGGGCTTTGGCGCGCACCACGGCGCGGGGTTGCGCGTCACCGCGACCGTGGCGCTGGCCGACAAAGAACCGATGAGCCAATGGCGCATTGCCGTGGAAGGCCTGGATGGCGTTTCTCCCGCGACGGTCCGGTTTCCGCGCGTTTCCAATATAACCCCGCAGGAACAGGAAACCCTTGCGATTCCCGTATGGATGGGCGAGCGAACGACCCGTGCCCGCGAACTGCTGCACGGTGCCGGCCGTTTTGAGTGGGAGTATCCGGGGCTGTTGTCCATGCAGTGCGTCGCGCTTTACCGCGAAAACGGTCCCGGTCTCTACGCCGCCTGTGACGACACGGCTGCCCGCGCGAAGCGCTTTGCCATTTTTGGCCAACCCGACAAGGCGCTTGCCTTTGAACTGACCCAACTGCCCGAGAGTGGTTCCGGCAACGCGACCCGCTATGAATCACCCTACAACGTTCTGCTGGGTACGTTCGAGGGGGACTGGTTCACCGCCGCAGAGCGGTATCGGGGCTGGGCGCTGCGACAATCGTGGGCAAAACAGAGCCGTCTGGACACGGGGGGCGTGGCCGACTGGGTCGGCAAGACGGGGCTCTGGATATGGAATCGGGGACGTTCGGACGGCGTGCTTGGTCCGGCACTGGCCCTGCAGGAGCGTGCGCAACTGCCCGTCAGTGTGTTCTGGCACTGGTGGCATGGCTGCCCCTACGACGTTGGCTTTCCCGAGTATCTGCCCCCACGGGAGGGTGAAGAACCTTTCCGCAAGGCGCTCAACGATGCCCAGACCAAAGGTGTTCACGCACTTGTCTACATGAACCAGCGGCTCTGGGGCATGACCACCAAGAGTTGGACCGACGAGAACGCAGAACGTTTTGCCGTCAAGGACACTGCGGGCAAGGTCCATCCCGAGGTGTACAACACCTTCACCAAGTCCCCCTGTGCGTCCATGTGCATGGGTACCGAATTCTGGCGCGACAAATACGCGGGGCTGGCAGAACGCGCCGTCTCCGGCCTCGGCGTTGACGGCATCTACATGGACCAGGCCTGTTCCAGTCTTGCCTGCTACGACCCCACCCACGGTCATCCGCCCGGCGGCGGCTCCTACTGGATGGGCGGGTTCAAGCTGTTGCAGGCCGATATCCGCGACCGCACCAAAGCGGTGCGTCCGGTGGTGCTTGCCGGGGAAGGCTGCGGCGAGGCATGGCTGCCCTATCTGGACCTCATGCTTAGTTTGCAGGTCAGCATGGAACGCTATGCGCAGCCTGGGGCGTGGGAACCCATTCCGTTTTTCCACGCGGTCTATCACGGTCACGGCACCTTCTACGGCAACTACTCATCGCTCACCATGCCTCCCTATGATGATCTCTGGCCTGCGGAGACCGCGCCCAGGGAGCCCATGAAACTGCTCGACCGAAAGTTCTGCGCCCAGTTTCGGTTGGAGCAGGCCCGCGCGTTTGTCTGGGGCCAGCAGCCCACGATTGCCAATTTTCGCCCGTTCCAGTTGGATGACCGCCCCGAAGAACTCGCGTTTGCATTGCTTCTTGCACGCCTGCGCATGCAGGCGTTGCCGTACCTGCAGCAGGGCACCATGCTGCGTCCACCCGCAACGGGTCTGTCCGATGTGCCCATCGATATTTCGCGCCTGTCCATCTACGCGGGCCAGCAGGAACCGTTGAAGCAGTACGAAAGGTCCTGTCCGCCCGTGCTCGCCGGCGCATGGCGCTCCCCGGACGGCGGCACGGCTGTTGTGATGGTCAACATTACCGACCAGCCGCAGCGCGTGACGCTGCCGCTGGACAGGGCCGTGTACGGTATCGGCGACTCCGGCCGCCTTTCCGTCCTTGCGGAGGGCCGTTCCCGAAGCGGCTGCCGTTTCGATCCCGGCACAAACACGCTTGCCGCCGAACTCGCCCCCCAAGAGGCCTGTATCTGCCAGTTTGCGGGCGTTTAGCCGCCAGTCTTTTTGGCGGGCATACACCGTGCAGCGATGCGGGCGTCTTCCGTCTTTCATCATTCCCGCAGACTGTGAATTGATCCTGCCGCAGTATAGGAGTACTCTTTTCCACTCATCGGCAGCAGCGTGCTTACCCAGGAGTTTCGTATGGCCACTGACACGGTTCGACCTCTTCCAAATCTCGATCCCCTTGCCGACCGTGTTGTGTCGGTCGATGTGCTTCGCGGTTTCGACATGTTCTGGATTGTCGGCGGCGGGCAGATTGTGCAGGGATTGGGGAAGTGGGGCGACAATCCGGTCGCCGCATTCTTCGTGAAACAGCTCACACACTGCAAATGGGAGGGGTTCGTGTTCTACGACCTGATCTTCCCGCTGTTCCTCTTTATGGTGGGCATGGCCATTGTCTTTTCGCTGGGCAAAATTGTTGAAAAGGAGGGCCGGGTCGGCGCCTACCGGCGCATTTTCCGGCGTTTCGCCATCATGTTTCTGCTCGGCATTGTCTATTCCGGGGGATTGTCCAGGGGCATTGACGGCGTGCGCATCATGGGCGTGCTGCAGCGGCTGGCCCTGTGTTATCTGATCGTTTCCATTATGTTCATCCACCTCAAGCCCAAACAGATGGCCGCAGTCGGAATTGCCCTTCTTGTGGGCTACTGGGCGTGGCTGTCTTTTGTGCCGGTGCCGGGCCTGGGTCGGTGCAGTTTCGCGGTGGAGGAAAACTGGGCGAACTATATCGACCGCCTGTATTTGCCGCTGCGCAGGAACGACGGAAACTGGGACCCGGAGGGCATTCTCAGCACCCTTCCCGCCGTCGCCACCTGCCTGCTCGGTTTCTTTGCGGGGCTTTTCATAAAGAGCCCGGCGGTGCCCGCAGAGAAGAAGGGGCTTTACTTCATGGGGGCGGGACTTGTGCTGCTTGCCGCAGGTTACGCATGGGGGCTTCAGTTCCCCGTCATCAAAAGAATATGGACTTCATCCTATGTGCTTGTCGCGGGCGGATACAGTTGCCTGCTGCTCGGACTCTTCTACCAGATAATTGATGTCTGGAAATTCCGCGCATGGACCGCGCCTTTCTTGTGGATTGGCAGCAACGCGCTGGCCATTTACATGGTGCGCAACCTGGTGGATTTCAACGCGATTACCGGCCGTTTCGTCGGCGCCGACTATTGGGCGCCCGAAGGAGGGCCGGCCGCCCTGGCGGCGGCGGTTATCACGCTGGGCTGGGTGGTGCTCCTGGCCGGGTTCCTGTACCGCAAGAAAGTATTCATCCGCATCTGACGGCGCGAGGTCCCTTCGGCAAGAACAAACATGGCGCGGAAACATACAGCACTCCGGCACATTGCCGCGCACATTCTTCTCTTTTCCGATCTTTCCATGGCCGCCGCACCGCCTCCCGCGTTTCCCGGTGCGGAGGGGTTTGGCGCGCATGAAGTGGGTGGCCGCGTTGGTTGAACCTGCCAGAGCGGGGGAGGGGCGTATCATCGATTCCCGGCAAGATGCGGGCGGTTGGCCTAAACTGGCGGCGGGTACCCCCGCAGTGGACAGGGACGCCGCCAACGGAATTACCCCCTTGGGCAATTCTCGGACAGGCTTGCCATCCAGCGAGAGTCTTCGGACGATCAGCCTGTTTCTGTTTCCACTATCCGCGCATGCAACGGCACCGAAATCCAGTGCGGCGCATGGCGGGTAGTTGCCCGCGCCGGGAACAATCTCTTACACTAGCCCGAACCATAGGAGGGCACGCTGTGAACACGCCCGCGCCCAAACGAATCAGGCTGAGACATCTGAGGATACAGAATTTCAAGGTTTTGGATTCTTTCGAGATCGACTTTCCTCCCCCGGTGATGAAAGACGATCCGGATGTCTTTGTTTTCGGCAGCAAGAATGGATTTGGAAAGACTTCGCTTCTTGAGTCTTGCGCCCTGCTTCTCCTGTCCGGGATGTCGGGAGAGGAGGGTTTTGAGTTTCTTCAGCATCCGGAAATGCCGGTTAAGTGGAGCGGCGATTTCTGTCTGTGCTCGGCGAGTTCACAGGCGGCAACGAAGACTTGGAATACGGTGTCGGGCGCTGGCTGGAAATGGTCAGGGGAAAGATGGTTCTGCCCTTCGTGCTTCGCGCCTGTTTCAAGGTGAGGGACGCGCAGGGCGCTATTGTGCAAAACGGGCGGGACTGTCTTGTGGCAGTTGCCAAAGACCTGCTGCGCAAGGGTTTGGATGTTCAGCCCGGCGACTTTCAACGGCTTTACAGAGTTATAGAGGACAGGGTGATTTCGGCGTAAGATCAAGAGAGCAACGGGGGCCTTTCTTTATTGTTTGGAATTGCCGACACGTCGCGGGACAGTTTTATGAAACGTTGCACATGGAAATACCGCATCCGAATGAAACGGAGTGCCAGATGATCGGTCCCGAGCCATTTCCCGTGGAAATCCTGCACCGGCCCGGTGCAGGGCTGCGCATGCGGCCGAAGACGCGCGGCGCTTTTGTTGTGCTTCAGACGCAGCGGGTATATGCGGAGGCATACGGTACGGGGCTGGTTATGGACGTGCTGGGGCCCGCGGGGCGGTCCAACGGTGCGGCGATAATCGATGTGGTGAGCAGCGGATGGCAGTGCGACCGGGTGGTGTTCAACGAGCACCTGGGCTTTGGCCTGTGCGACGCATTGTGCGCACGGGGGTTCACCGTGTTTGCGGTGATGCCGGGTGCGTCGGACATTTTCACGGGCGTGGAGATGGTCCGCCATGTTCACGCCGCCATACGCCATGCGCGCGCCCACGCGAAAGATTTTTCCATTGACCCGGACCGTCTGGGATTGGCCGGTGCGTCCGCCGGCGGACACCTTGCCACGCTGACCGCGCTGACCGCGCAAGCAGGGCGTCCGGAGAGCCGTGATCTATGGCGGCGTCCGGGCACGGCGGTGAACGCCGTGGCGGCCTTCTTTCCCCCGACAGACCTGGTGGATTACGGCGGCGCGCATCTGGACCGGTACAGCCTGGAAGGACTCGATGTGGCGGGGTTGCTGTTCCGGGGCGGCCTCACCGGACGCACCCAGCCGGAAATCTTGGCGCGGCTCGAAGAATTGTCGCCGTTCCGTGCGGCGACGGGGTTTCACGGACAGCATCCGGACGCTGTTCCCCCGCCGCTTTTGCTGTTTCACGGATCGGCCGACAAACTGGTTCCCCTGTCGCAGTCGGAACGCCTGCGGGACGCCTGGCGGTCGGCCGGCGGCGACGCCGAACTGCGGGTGCGCGAGGGGGCCGATCATGCGTGGACTGACAATGACGCGGAACTGGACCAGACGGCTGCATGGTTTGCGGCGCGCCTGGGTGCATGACGGATAATACCGGCAAACAGATTCTTGACACTCGGACAGAAAAGGTGACGGACGGCATGGCAATGGAAATATCGGTGAACGGCGAACAGCGCGCGGTGCTGGAGGGGACAACGCTCCTTGCGTTGATCGAGAAACTGGGGCTGGATTCAAAAGTGGTGGCGGCGCAAGTGAACGACGCCATTGTCCCGCGTGATGCCCACGCGGCAACAGTTTTGCTGGCCGGCGACGCCGTGGAACTGGTCCGTTTCGTCGGTGGCGGATGAGTACGCACGCCGAACGCATGGCCGCATTCGCGGAGGCGGACCTTTACGTGGTGATCACCGGCGCGTTTTGCGCCAACCGCGCCGCGCTTGACGTGCTTGACGCCTGTCTCGAAGCGGGCGTCCGGCTGGTGCAGATGCGCGAGAAGGAGGGGTCCGACCTGGACCTGTTCATGCTGGGCCGCGCTTTTCGCGGGAAGACACGGGCCGCCGGGGCGCTTATGATCGTTGATGATCGCGTTGACCTCGCCCTGGCCCTGGACGCCGACGGCGTGCATCTGGGCCAGGCGGACCTGCCGGTTGCGGAGGCCCGGCGCATTGCGCCGGAGCTGATTATCGGCGCTTCAAGCCACAACCCGGAAGAGGCCGCTGCGGCGCAGAACGCAGGGGCCAGCTATGTAAACATCGGTCCCGTATATCCGACCCGGACAAAATCGGTTCCCGCCGGCGTGGTGGGGTTGGAAATGGTGGACGCCATTCGCCCGATACTGCGCGTGCCCTTTACCTGCATGGGCGGCATCAAGGCGGACAACATCGGCCCGGTGCTGGCCCACGGGGCGCGCCACTGCGCCGTGGTCACGGCGGTGACCGCCGCGCCGGACCCGCGCGCGGCAGCCGCCGAACTGCGCGCGCTCATCCGCGCCGGACGGCGCTGACCGGGCTTCCCGGGGCAGGAGGCCGCATCAACCGCCCGAGGCCTGGCCGCCCAACTGGTCAATCATGTGAATCATGGGCAGGAACAGCGACACAAAGAGCACCAGCACGAAAACGCCCACGAACAGCGTAAAGACGGGCTGAATGGCCTCGCCAAGGCTCTCAACGGCGATGCGGACCTCCTGTTCGTAGACTTCGGCTATCTGTTCGGCCACGTCGTCCACACGGCCCGATTCCTCGCCTGTGACGAACATGTCGGCCACGACGGAGGGGATGGTGCCGGATTGGCGCATGGGCTCCTCGAGCCCGCCGCCGCGTTCCACCGAATTGCGCATGGCCTGGAGCGATTCGGCGACGGCGCGGTTGTGAATGGCGTTCCGGGTCAGGTCGAGCGTGGACATCATGGACAGTCCGCTGCGCAGCAGCAGCCCAAGGGTGCGCGACATCTCAACGATGGCGTTCTTGTGGATGATCGGTCCCAGAATGGGTATGTGCAACTTGATGCGGTCTGCGTTGATGCGGCGCGCCGGATCGCGCAAATACCAGAATTTATATGCGAAAACAACGGCGACAAACGCGGCAATGGGCAGCCACCACCAGATACGGAAGACGGCAGACGCATAAATAAGAAAGTGTGTGGGACCGGGGATGACAAGACCGGCCCGGTCGAAGAAATCGGCGAAGACGGGCACAACAAACGAGGTGATGACGAACATGGCGCCGAACAGGGCCAGCAGCAGGAGCACGGGATAGACCATGGCGCCGCGCACGCGTTTTCGCAGCAGCTCCCGTTCTTCGCGGTAGTCCACCAGACGGCGCAGCACGGTGATTAGCGTGCCGCTGGCCTCGCTGGCTTTGACGAGGTTGACGAAGACCGTGTCAAAGTACCGGGGATGGCGGTCGAAGGCCATCCAAAGGGGATTGCCCGCCTCCACCGATTCGCATATTTCCGCAATCATGGCGCGCATGGCGGGCCGTTCACCGCGCTGGGACAGCGCCTTGAGCGACTTCAGGATGGAGGTTCCCGCCTCCAGCAGCATGATCAATTGCCGGAGAAAGGTGGTGACATCGGTGTGGCGCACGCCCCCTGCGGAAAAGAGGCTTCCGGCTGTCCGGGGTGCTTCCGGCCTGATCACCACGGTGTTGTCGGCCACGACCGGTTCGGCCGCGGCAGTCCGTCTTGTGGTGGTCCTTCTCACCCTTTTCGGCTCTGTGCCCGAATTGCGCGGTTCGGTCGCCATAACACCTTCTCCTTTTAGAATCGCCGGCACCGGGGCCGGTCACTTGTCCTTGGCCGCATCTTGGGGTGCCGGGCCGGAGTTCCAATACACAAACTCGGGCCCGGCCGGGCGCAACAGCACAAGCGCCGCAGTCCGCACGGCGGTGCGGCCGTAATCGCGGCCGCCGGCAGTCCTGCACACAACCCCGTCGCTCACGATCCGGTACAGCCGACCCTCGTCCGCGCCAATCGTCGCGACGACAGAGGTGCCTGCCGCGTCGGCGGGGCAGTTGTTGGGTGCAACCTGTTCGACCGACACTTGGGCATAGGCCTTGAAGTTGGCCAACCGGGCGGTTGTTTCAACCGTCCGCGGTGTTTTTCGCACAGGTCCGTACACGCCCACTTCATACCGCCGGCCGCCGGACACCGCCGCGGGGCCGGTTGCGCGGACAATGCCTCCCAGTGCGTATTGCACGCCGGCTTCGGCGGCGTGCGCGGCGCGGATTTTCATGAGGCGCAACGCCGCCTCTTCGGTGTCTGTCTGGAGAGACAGCAGACAGGCCGCCCCGAGCACGGAAAGAACGGTGAGCATGCCCAGCGCCAGCAACAATGCCGCGCCGCGGTTTCCCGGTTTCCTCCGCACGTTCACACTCATGGCACGTTCACATTGAACACAGCGGTTCTCGCGATATTTCTGGCGGGGCGCGCGGGGTCCACCATCGAAAGACTTGCCCGCACGGCGCGCGGCAGTCCCGGCTGTTCCCAGGCGTCCAGCCATTGCTT
>CAZOMH010000022.1:0-18969 GCA_964580415.1 uncultured Nitrospirales bacterium | reverse complement strand
AAAGGTGATAATGTAAATCCATGCTTCCACCTTGGGGGATATCCAGCCGAATTTCTCGGTGAACCAGAACAGGAACCCCAGCAGGATGACGGGCCATATATAAATGAGCGGGGGATAGGAGTAGAGCACAATCCGTTCGCCCCCCGGCTTCTTCAGCCCCGTCTTTGCGCCTGCCGTCGGCGTTCCGTTCTTGGCGGCATTCTGTTCCGTCCCCGTTCCAGCGGAGGGCGCGGTTTCGGGCGTAGTGGATTCCATGCCAAATACCTCCTCGGTCAAAAGGTTAAAGACTTCCCGTGCGGGCCTGCGCCCGGTTTGTTCAAGTATATATGGACAGCCCGGAAATTCCAAAGATTGTTCCGGTGCCGGAATCGGGGGGATGTCTCCGGGAACAAAACACGCGGCGGACGGCCGTTTCCGCGCCGTCCGCCGCGTTCCGGTAATCAGGGATTGCGCGGCGTCAAATCCGTCAGTCGGCGGTTTCCGGCTGGCCGGGGGCGTTGGCCTCGGCGGTTTCCAGCGCCATGCGTCCGAGTTCGGTCAGTTCGGCCAGTTTCGGCTCAAGGCGGCCGATGAGTTCCTCCTGCTTCCGCCGGAGTTCATCCTCCTCCTCCGTTACCACGGCGAGCCGGTCGCGCATTTCCGAAGTTGCGTTTTCAAAGGCCTTTTGGAGATACGCCGAAAATTCCGCGCGCCGCTGCTGTGCCGCCGCGCGAAGCTGCTCCTTGACCGGGCCGTCCGCGCCCTTGCCGGACCCGATGATCGCCTGCATCACCTGCTCGCGCGCGGCGTTGGTCAGCTTCTTGCGGCGGACCGATTTGCCCGTGGCCGCACGCAGGACGATTCCGACAAGCGCACCGAGGACGGCACCCGCACCGGCGACAACCTGCAGCGTCATGGCCGGATTGACAAGGAGGTCCAACTGTGCCTGTATATCGGGGACCCGGGCCAGGACGCCCGACGCGGCCACGCCCGCGCCGGCCGCCGCAAACAGTGCGCCGCCAAAGAGCGCGAAGCCGAAGCAGGAGCCCGCAAGGCTTGCGCGCGGCGCTTGAATCTGCATGCGGGGCGTCTGTATGGCCGTGTGCCGGGGCGGTTCGACCGGGCACAAGCCGCCCATCTTGGACAGCGCCGTGCCTTCAACCAGATCAATCTCCGCGTTCAGCGCATTGCAGAGGTCCTGCAGGAACTTGCCCGCAAGGCCGTCGATCCGGGCTGCGAAGGGGGCAAAAGCGCCCTGCTTTGACGCACGGTAATTGAGGTTGTCGTAAATCCACTCGCGCGACGGCGCCACAATGCCGCGCTGGATGGAGTCTTCCGTCAGGCGGCTGTTGAGCAGGCCCTCATACCCCGGGAATTCGCGCTCGTCCACGGTTCCGCCGCCGGACATCTGCTTCAGCGCCTCGCAAACCGCGTTCGCCCGGCGGTCACCGTCCGCGATGCTCGCCGAGAGCTTGTCGTGCTGGGCGCCGAGTTCCGACAGACGGGGAACATCGCGCGCCAGTTCCAACTGTACCTGGATGGGCCGCGCAAAGGTCCACGCCTTGTCGTCCACGAACCTGCATGCCGACTCCAGCAGCGCGCCCTCGCGGTTTTCGGTGTACAGGTACCGGAGCAGGCGCTCGCGGAGCGGTGCGATGTTGCTCTTCTCCCCAAGATACTGCGCGACTCCGGCGGCGGGGTCCCCGCCCTGCATCAGTTCCTGCTGAAGCGTCCAGGGAATCTTGATCTTGTTGTTCTTGTCGATATCTTCCAGAGTGATCTGGGAGTGGGAAAGCTGCGCCGAAACCAGGCCGTACAACGCCGACACAAAGTAAATCTCGGGGGCCTCAACGACACCCCGAAGACTGCGGACCAGGTCCTTGGCCGGTCCGCGCCGTCCTTTGGGATCAATTTCATCCTCGTTGAGCTGGTCGGACTTGTTGATGACAAACATCACCTTGCGGTGGCGGTGTTTCACCACTTTGTCGATAAAGTCCCGGTTCTGCTCGGTTCCCGGGTTCTGGCTGTCGAGCAGGCAGATGACCAGGTGGCTGTTGGGGATAATGTCCTCCGCGATTCTGGTGTTCGTCTCGGAAATGCTGTGTACGCCCGGAGAGTCAACCAGCGCCACGTCGTCCGCAAGCAGGTCGGTCGGCAGGTGAATGCCGATTTCATCGAACTTGCCCCGAAATGCGCGCAACTGCGGGAAATCCTCGTCCGCCGTCACGGTCACCAGCGGACGCAGGGTCCGGAGAAGGTCGCGCGCCTCGTTTGAGGGAAAACCGAGGACGATCTGGTTCATGTCCTCGCCGGCAAGAATATCCGCCTGCACGCCGCAGGCCGCAACCAGCCGGCCCAGGGTCTCCAGCTCGGCCTCGGTCACTTGCGACGAGAGGTTCAGCACCATTCTCATGTCTTCAGCCTTCACGATATGCGTGATCTTCGTGGTGCATTCCTCAAGGACCATTGGAAGGTATTCATCGCCGAGAAGCGCGTTGACCAGCGCTGACTTGCCCACGTTGAATTCGCCCAATATGACAACGCGGTACTTGCCGTCCCTGAGTTCGCGGCGCTTGCGCTCGATTACGCGGGTTTCCTCCTCCTGGTCCCCCGAGAAATCGGGATCGTCGAGGAATGCATCCAACGCGTCCAGCGCTTGGAAAGCCCATGCCCGGTGTGCAATATGTTGTTCAATGTTCATGACGAACGCTCCCTGGTTTATGACCTGGTAAGATTACCGACTTGCAGGAACTAAGGCGCAACCAGTTTAGCAAGATTCTTCAAAGCAGATCATGCTTTTTGTCCGCCTGTCGCGGGGCGCGTGTGGAATATGCCGTGGCATGCGCGGTGCGGTGACCCGCGGGGGAATGAGTGGGACCGGAAATTGCATTTTTGCGGGGATTTTTCATACAGTTGACCGGGTTGAACACAAACTGTCAGACTGCAAGCATTTCCATGCAAGGAGGATGGCGGGTGAAAGGATTGCTTACATGCTGGTGTTGCAGGCGTACCGCGACATGTGGACCTTGTGTCTTGGGCTGGCCGGTTTCCTTTTGGTGCTGTCGCTGCTGGCCCGTTTTGTCCCGCTTCCGGGAAGACACCGCGCCGTTGGCGCGCGGCCATTGTTCTGGTGGTCGCTGGTGTTCTGGCTTGTCTTTATGTCTGTCATCACCACATTGATCGACTCCCCGTATCTGCCCGTCTCGCAGGAGGCGATCACGTGGATGTTCATGCTTGCCGCATTCTTGGGCCTCCCGCTTTCCATGCCGCCGTTTGCGGTTGCCGTCTGGTCGCTCCATGCGGCCGCGCGGGGAGAACGGGTTCGGGTGTCCACCCTGCTGCTGCTGTCGCTTGGGGCCTTTGCCCTGGGCGCGGCGACCTCCAACATGCACGACGTGCTGTGGTGCGGAATTATCACGCACGGATATTCGCAGCCCTGTCCGGCCGGGGGCGACCTTGCCTTCTTCTTTGCCGTGGCAAAGCTGTTCGCCATTCCGGAACAGATGTACGCCGATTATGCCCCCTTTGGCGCATGCATGATCATCATGGTATTGGGGGAACTCTTGCTGGCCGCGACCTGCCTTCGGCGCGTCTTGCGGATGGAAACGGCGGCGCAACCGGCGGCGGCACGGAGGACCTTTCCCGAAAACCGTGAAGAAAGCGATGAGAGGGGCTGACGCGGACACCGAAATAGAGTATGATTACGTCACAGTTCATGGACTTTCTTGCAGTGCAGCATTATGGGCAGCAACGTAGAGAGGAGTCGATGCCAATGAATCGCCTGACTGGGAAGGGAATGTGGGTCGCCGTTGTCGTATTGGTGTGCGGAGTGGCCGTCGCGGCGGACTGGCCGCAATTTGGCGGTCCCGGCCGTGACAATATTTCACAGGAAAAGGGGCTGGCCCGGACGTGGCCTGAAGGGGGACCGAAGGTGCTTTGGCGGGTTCCCCTTGGCATCGGTTTTGCCTCCCCCTCGGTCGCGGACGGCAAGGTGTATGTCCTGGACCGGCCCGACGACCAGCAGGATGTGCTGCGCTGTCTGAACCTCGCAGATGGCAAGGAACTATGGAACTTCACCTACGCCGCACCGGGCACGCCCACCCACACCGGTTCGCGCACCGCGCCGACCATTGAGGGCAAGTACGTGTACAGCGTCGGGATCATGGGCGACCTGTACTGCGTGGACTGTGACACCCACCTGCCCGTGTGGCACAAGAACCTGTGCGCCGATTTCAAGGTGGCCGAGCCGATGTGGGGCGTGTCGCAGGCACCCAGCATTTACAACGACCTGTTGATCGTGGCACCCCAGGCACCTGATGCGTACGTGGCGGCGTTCAAGAAGGCCACTGGAGAACTGGTTTGGAAAACGGAGGGACTGGGCCTGCTCGGGTATACCACGCCGGTTGTCGCGAAACTGGCCGGTGTGGATCAGGTGATCATGGCGGGTTCATGCAATCCGAGCGGTCCTGAAAAGGGAACCGTGGCGGCCTTTTCGCTGAAGGACGGCTCCATCCTGTGGCGCTATGAGAACTGGCAGAACCCCATTCCGATTCCCTTCCCGACGGCGCTGCCCGACGACCGCCTCTTCATCACCGGCGGCTACAAGGGCGGCTCCGCCATGCTTCAGATCACACAGAAGGACGGCAAACTTGAGGCGAAAGAGCTGTTCAAAACGGACGATTCAATCGGCAGCCAGCTTCAGCAGCCGCTGCTTATCGGGCAATGCCTGTACATGAACAGCAACTCGAACGACCGGTCCGACGGGATGGAGTGCGTGGGGCTCGACGGGCAGATTAAGTGGAAGACCAAAGGCACCGAAGGTCTGCCCAACTTCGGGTTTGGCCCGATTCTGTACGCGGACAACCTGATCTTCAATCTCGACGGAGACAAGGGCATTTTGCACCTCATTGAGCCGTCTCCTGACGGATACAAAGAACTGTCCCAGGCGAAGCTGCTCGATGGCAAGGAAATATGGTCGCCCATGGCCCTGACGGACGGCAAACTGCTCATCAGAAGCCAGTCGGAAATGAAATGTCTTGACGTCAGGAATCCCTGATTCGGGTTACCAGGTGACCGCCAGTTCGTGGTCCTGACCGGGCAGAAGATCGCCCGTCACAGCCGTGAATTGGAAGCCCCAGCGCTCCACCGTCTCGGTGGGCTGCGGTTTTCCGTCCACATTGATCGCGGGCTTGCCGGGTGTCAGCCAGAGTACCGTGGCCTGCGGAAGCGGATTGCCAGTCCGGAAAGAGGCTGTGGCTCGTCCGTGCCCGTCCTTTTCTTCAAAGCCATAGGTCGGCCATTCCGCGGTGCGCCGCGCCCGTTCCCAGGTGTTGATGTCGCGTGCCGTCCACCATTCCAGTCCCCGGGTCTTCCCCTGCGCGAGCACATAGAAGAAGGCGTCGGCCACCGCCGGGATGGTGCTGTGGGCCGGGTGGAACAGGAAATGGGCCACGCCGTAGTGGCGGAACGCGCCGTTCAGAATCATGTCGCCGACGGCGATGGGCGCGGTCATGATCAGGTCCTGCGTGGCCGTGCAGAGCTCAAACACGTCGTACATCTTGCCGTCCGGAGCCATGGGCATGTAGGGATGGCAGGTGCCAAACATAAATCCCGTCTCTCCCGACTGGCAGTCGCCCTTGCTCTGGTCCAGTTGGATGCCCTTGGCCTGGCACCAGCCGTAGAACTCCGTTTCGCCCTCCCAGCGGAGCACATGGTTCTTGTTTGTGACCGGGGTGACGCCGAAGAGCGCCGTCAGTTTGTCCACCTGTTCGTTGAATTTGTCCTGTCGCCAGTCGCCAAAGTTACTGTAGGCGTCATAGTGCGTGGCCAATTCATGTCCTGACTGGCTGATTTTTTGGATAACTTCTTTGGAGTATCCGGGCAGGAGCACGCACCAGGTGGAATGAACCTGCGCCTTGTCGAGATTTTCGAGCATGCGCTCCGCCCCGGCCGGGTCGTTTCCGTCCGTGTCGTGCGACAGGTGGCCGAGTGCGGGAAGATTTCGGGGGTAGAACCATAACATTGGCACCGCAATACGGCGTTCCTGCGCGACCTGAAGAACGGTGCGCAGCAGGATTTCCTTCCAGATATCCGCCACCGGTTCCGTGAATGCCGGCAGGTCTCCCGCGCCCGGCACCGGCTGGCGGTCAAAGGTCCAATCCAGCGTCATTCCGTCCTCGGTGATCAGCACACCGTCGGAAATCGATCCGGAACCGTCCGGCGCGGGGACATGGTCCCGGGTTACCGCGGTGCCCTGCTGGATATGGATGACGGTGCCGGTGATGTCCGGGGCAATAAGAATGCACCGGCCCTGGCCGTGGAGGTTTTCCACCATGGCCGCCCGCGGGGTCGGGCGCTGGTGCGCGTCAAGCACGCGCGCCAGCACGCGGCAGGTGGCGGGGCGCACGGCGACACCGTTGAAGAAGTGCAGGGGATAGGGCACGACCGGCGTGAGCGCGTTGCCGCCCGGTTCGGCGGTGAGATAACCCTCGCCCAGCGTGCAGGGCATGTCGCCGTGCCAATAGGTTTGCTGGGGATGCTCAAGCGCCACGCCAAACCAGTCAGGAACGCCCCCGACGGTTCCCACGCTTATCCAGACACCGCCCTGCGTGAGCCACGGGTCCAATGCCGCGCGGGTTTCCGGCGACAAGTCGCCGCTTCCCACAGTGACCAGGATGCGCAGCGTCGGCAGCGCCTCCGCGATCTTGTCCGCGGGAACGCGCGAATACCCCAATCCCGAATGCAGAAGGAATTCATGGACATAGGCGGAATGGGCGCAGGTGCGCAGTCCGTACGCGCCCGGCTCCGGCAGGTCGCACACCCCGATGGGCAGCGTCCCCGCGGCGGCGGACGCCATGGAGACGGCCAGGCAAAGCACCAACGCAGCGGACAACTTGAAAATCATATTCATGGGGACTCCTTTCCCGGAACTCCGCAGGATTGCTCCGTCCCGCGAAGTGCCGCAGTCATGGAACATGTTTGTACAGACCGTATTTTCCGCACCGCGCTCCCGGAAAGTGAACGGGCTAGCGGGCAAGCTGCCATGTCTTAATGGCGTCAACCGGGCAAACAAGCATAACCACATTCAACGTCAGATTGTCGTGTATCCAGACCAGAAGCACAAGTTCGGTTGCCACAAAGAACAGAACCGACCGCCAGAAACCGAGTTTTTGCGCAATCAGGAATCCGAGGCCGCAAAAAACCACGTCCCCGATTGAATTGGTGACGGAGTCTCCCGTGTAGCCCAACGCCAGGGTTGCTTCCCGGTAACGGTTGATAATGAATTCGGAATTCTCGGCAACTTCCCACAGCGCCTCGATCAGGACCGCCAGAAAGAAACGCCAATTCCGGGGCAGACGAACCCCCATCGCAATCCATGCCAACAGTCCGCAAAGCAGCACGCCGTGAAGTGCGTGGGTGAAGCTGTACGGGTCCGAAAAATGCTGCGAATTGTGCAGGCTCAGCACATTTCCCGCCCAGGGCCACCACTGGCCGCAGGAACAGTACCAGGACCGGCCCTCATACCGAAGCTGAAGGACCATCGGCAACAGTATTGCAGCGGTGGCCATTGCGGGCCATAGCGCCTGCCGACGGACTGTCCTCTTTTCAGCGGACCCAGACTGTTTTTCGTCCACACGCAACTCCCCACCGGTCCGTCCGGTGATGCACACCGTGCAACGGCAACCCGCCGGAACACGGAACAGCGGCGTGCCGCGAATCAAAACGGCGTCAAGGGACTGGGTGTCGGCTCCGGCTGCGGAGTCAGCGGCGCCGCAGTCTGCGGACGCCGAAGCCTGCCGCAGTGAGCGCCAGGGCGAAGAGGCCCGCCGCGGAGACCGCGGGCAGGGGGTTGACCGAAACGACCACCGGGCCAAAGATACGCTCACCGGTATCGGAAACGCAGTCATACACGCCCCCGTCATCCTTGCCGAGGCTCGTAATATGCAGTCCGCTCCACGCCGTGCCGAAAATGGTGCTGGTGTTTTGCAGGGGTTGGCCGTCCTTGCGCCAATGGAATCCGCCTGCCAGGTTGGGCGAACCGGGGATGCCCAGGCAGAACGCGGAACCCTGGTTGTACGTGCCGCCTGTCGAGTCGCCGCAGTTTTGGGCGCCGGGCTTTACGAACGGATCAAGCGCCGCCATGATATACAGGCTTCGCCCCCCGATAGGCATGAAGTAGTCGTATTCCTGCCGGTTTGTATACCCGTCCCCGTCGGCGTCCCCGTCCGGTCCAAGGTATGCACCCAGTGTCGTGTAGTTCTCGACAGCCGGGACGCTGACGCCGGGGGGCAACGACATGACCATGCTGATGGCGGTCATCAGCAGGGCCGGCACAACCGTCGACTGCTGGTTGCCCAGCGTCATGTATCCCGCAAGCAGCGTGTCCAGTCCGGGAATAGACTGCATTATGCGGCCGCCGGGGCCGCCGAGATCCGAGAGAATCCGTGTGATGTTGTGCTGCCAGGCATCATCCATCATGCTATAAGTCACGCCGCCGGTGGCGCTCAGGTTGAGCGCGGGATTGTGCAGGCATGCATAGATGAGGCCCAACTCGCAGCCGTCCAGCATTTGGTTGCCCACGATACTGGGGGGGTTGACGCTGATGGTGCCGCCGTT
Source organism: uncultured Nitrospirales bacterium (assembly GCA_964580415.1). GTDB lineage: Bacteria > Hydrogenedentota > Hydrogenedentia > Hydrogenedentales > CAITNO01 > CAITNO01. The sequence continues at coordinate 10,374 of CAZOMH010000022.1, read as the reverse complement.
CGCGTCACAGGCGTCAGGGGAAAAGCTTTGGCCGCCGAGCATCCAGGCGACGGGGGTGAAGGTGTCATCCAGCGAACGCATCGCCCCGTCGAAATCGTCGGTGCCCGAAAGGGCCGGGTCGGCGTACTTCAGCGCGCCGTTGTGGCCGAAGCCTCCGTTCCCCGTTCCGGGGCCGCCCAAGGGAGTCGAGGAACTGTCGATAATGCTGTCATCGTCCAAAACCTGCAACGTCACCGGCCCCGTGTCGCCGCCGAGGCTTGCGGTGACCGTATAAACCGCGCCTGTGACCGCCGTGACGGACAGCACGCTGGCCGCCTTGGCGCCCGACGCCGCGAAGTCGGTTGCATCGACACCGGTGACTGTTTTGCTGAATGTGACGCGGAACTGCTGTTCGGCCGCGGCGGGATCCGTCGTCAGGGGAAGGATTTCCTGCACGACCGGATAGGCCAGCCATGTGGCATAGAACTCGTCAATGCAACGGTGCGCCAGAAGATCGTACCCCTCCATGGTGAGATGAAGATCGTCGTCCAGCAGCGCATCGAGCGGGCTGTTGTAGTTGATATCGCCGCCCGGGAAGGGGGTGTAGTTTTGGAGGAAACCGCCCGGGAAGTTTACGGTCTTGGGCGGAATGGGCGGGGTCGCCAGCGGAATGCCGTAATAATACTGCATGAGCCCGAGGTTGTGGATGTAGACCGTGCGGGTTTTGTTGCGGAAACGGTCCAGGCGCGACTGCTCAAACTGTGCCCATACGGTGTTGCTCTGTGCAATGGTGGCCCCGTTTCCCATGGAATGGTTGCCGAAGTCATAGCCGCACAGGGCCACCCGGATGTTCGGGCGGATGGCCAGAATGTAATTGATCACCGCTTCTGTGTTGTCGTTGACCCCGTTCATAAACGCAGTCAAGTCTGCGGGTGCCATGCTGGGGGTCCAGTTGCTGTCGTAGACGAAGTCGTTGCCGCCCAGACTCACATGCACCACGTCAATCGTGGGGTAGGTGATTAGGTCATGGTAAACACGGTCAAGATATTTGGCGGTGTTGAATTCGCTTGCGCGGACACCCACCTCGCTGGTTTGGCTGCCCCGCTGGCCTACCGGTCCCAGGGCGGGATAATCGACAAAGGAGGCGTCAAAGTTGCGAAACAACTGCATAAACCCGGCCCAACTGTCACCCACGAGGAGTACCCGGGGGACATCCGTCGTTCCTGCCCGCGCCGATGCGCCCGCAAAACCCAAAACCAGAAGCATAACTGCAACAAGAAACTTCCGCCTCATTTCTAGACCTCCAAAGATAGATTGTTAATGCAAAAGCAGTGTAAACCAGTACAAGCCTTTTTCACAAATTGGACACGGACAACGTCATAAGCTGCGGCGGGGAAAGCGCGTTAAGGTCCGCGATGAGTGCCGGTATTGGTGGTACCTTTGCTTTGCAGTGCGCGGCGGGTGTGGGCGGAGTTGTCTGGGGAGGGGCTTTTTGCAAGAATCTGTTCGCTGTCAACGGGCGTGCCGCGCACATGGACCGGAATTGCGCCCGCAACAGGGAGTTTCTCACGCGACCGTTCAGTGCCTTGGACCCCTCGGCGGGGTGGACGTGGTGCGGCACCAGACCCGCATTTAGTGCGGGAAAGGGACTTGACATGACAAAGGACAGGCGTGACTTCGACAAAGAGGCGTCCGCATGGGACGACAATCCCGTGCGGGCCAGGCTCGGGCGTGATGTGGGTGCGGCAATTGTCGCGCAACTGCCTCTAAACAAAGAGATGCATGTGCTCGATTTCGGCTGCGGAACGGGGCTGGTCAGCCTTCGGATTGCGCCGCTGGTGGCCACGGTCACGGGGGCGGACAGTTCGCGGGGCATGCTTGGGGTGTTTCAGGAAAGAGCCGAAAAGATGGGTTTGGACAACGTCCGGACCCAATGGGTCGATCCGGACGCCGCCCCTGTATTAACCGGACACTACAACGCGATCATCTCCAGCATGACCCTGCACCATGTGGAAGATACGCTCTCCCTGCTGCGGCAGTTTCACGATTGTCTTGCACCCGGGGGCATGCTGGGCCTTGCCGATTTGGATTCAGAGGGAGGAGAATTTCACGACGACAACACCGGGGTGTTCCACTTCGGTTTCGACCGGGAAGCCCTTTGCGGACTGTTCGCGGAAGCCGGCTTTAGCAGGATGATGGCCGGCGCGGCGGCAGAGGTGGTCAAACCGGACAGCACGGGGAAACCGCGTATATTCTCGATCTTTCTCATCAGCGGAATCAGGGAATGAAATGCGGAGTATTGCGTCCGACAGTTCATTGGCAATTCTGTGACAACGATGTCCGGGGCAGGTCAACTGCATTGTTGTCGCCGTTTTGGAGGGGCAGATCGCCGGAAAGTAATGTCATTGCGCTGAAGACAGACGCCATCGTAATGTCCGGACGGGCCGTGTCGGGGCCGGTGAAGCCCTCCGCCCCGTGGCAACGCGAAACCACGACCCGCTGCCTTGGAGACGCCACCGTTTCCGGCACCCTCCGACCGTCAACAAAGACAAGCCCGGCAGGCCGGGAGCAAAGCGACGACTGGGCGCGGATATCCCCTCGAAAGTCGGGAACACTGCCAATACGAAGCGCGCTACTTTTCTTTCTTCTTCTCGTTCTTCAGTTTCCGCTTCTCTTGGGGGGTAAGGAGCGGTTTCTTCTTCACTTCCTTGGCGCCTTTGTCCTTTTTACCCTTGTCGCCCATTTTCGTTTCTCCTTGGTTGAAAACGGTGTCTATGCCGTAATTTACGCCCAAGCGGGTTTCGGAAGCAAGCCGCCTGGATTGAAAACAGCTCCCGGCCACGGGGCTGCCACGGCGGGGCGATGCGGGTTGGTGGTCGGACGGGTTGTTTCCTATTACGCGCCATTGTTTCCCGGCAAATCACTTGGAAGATGCGCAGGACAAAAGTCGGCTGGGGATGGATTTCGCCACAAACAAACCGCGCACCTGCCCAAATCCCCATCGAGGGGGCCCGAAGGACCGGGGGGGTGTTGACCAGCGCGCCACAGACCAACCGATCCTTCTGTTCTTCCTGCCTTGTACCGCCAGCGTCCCGCTGGCCGTGTCCCGTATCGCCAGCGTCCCGCTGGCCGTGTCTTCTTTAATGGCGCGTGCCGGTCGATGCGCAAAGCCAAGACGGTCGTGATGCATGTGGCCGGACCCACGACCGGCGGAACGCCAGCGACAGCGTCTCCCAGAGTTTCCTTGAAAACCGGTCATGTCATTCGCCAGACTGGGGTTGTAACGACTCGCAAGGAGAAACGGGCTTGCCAAAGACGGTAACAGGATTATTGTTCCTGATTCTTGCAGCATCGGCGCATGCCGCCCCGGTGCCGGAGGACTTTCCACGCTTCGCCGTGCCCGGGTCTGAAAAGGAGATGGATTCCCTGCGGAACCTGTTCTGGCTTCACTACGAGCCGGCCGGGCCGCTTATTCCGCTGTGGGACGAGTGGATGCCCATGTCCACGCTCTGGCCCGCAACCGGACCGGACGGGCAGTTGGACGCCATGCGCGCCCGGTGGGCGCAGGCTTTGGCGGGCCGAAAGATGAGCGGCGAAGGTTACGTGATCACGCAGCAGCACAACGGTCCCGCCCATGCCGAGGGTTGGCCTTTTCCCAGATGGATGGAGGCGGAGGGAATGGGCTGGCATTTTCGCGGCACCGGCGTGCCGGGTTATGAGGCTCCCATCGTCACCCCCGGGGGCTGGACCGTCACCGGCGGAAACGGGGGAGAGGTCAACGACCAGGGGTGGGTTGTGGAACTCACCGAACCCGGCGCGACGTTGCAGACACCGGCTTTCAAGATGGAGGCCAGGAACGGCCCCTGGTTGCGGCTGAATTGGTGGGCCACCGGTATTGACCAAGCCTCCTGTTACGTCGAGTGGACCACGGCGGAGCAGCCCGGGTTCACTCCGGAATGCCGTGCCTACTTTGCCCCGGCGACGCCGGACGGACAACTGCTGTCAGCACCGCCCGTGGGCCCCAAGTCGGCGGGGGAGATGATTGCGTCGTCTGCCGAGACGCGGACCATGATCCCCGTCTACCGCATTCCCGGATGGAAAGGGACCATCACGGGGCTGCGCATCCATGTGGACAACCCGGCCGCCGCAACCCTGGTCATCAAGTCCTTCCACACGGCCTGTGATACCCGCCACAACATTAACAACCTCAACTTCGTCCGCGGCTGCGGTGAATATTTCCTCTGGACCCGTGATATCTCTTTCTTGCGCGGCCAAATCGGCCGCATTCGTTCCGCCATGCGCTTTGTCATGAACGAATTCGACACACGCAGGCGCAATTGCATATATACCACATGGCCCGGTCATGAGGGACGCAGCGGCATTCGTACCGGGGTGGACGGGAAGAAGACACTTGTTCCCGGAGAAGGAATCGGCAGCAACTATTGGGATTTGCTTCCCTTCGGAGGCGAGGACGCGCTGGCGACCATCTACTATTACGACACCCTGCTCCGCCTTGCGGGCCTGGAAGAGCAAATCGTGTGTCACCCGCAGTGGTGCATTGCCGCCGGCGCGGAGGCCTTTGACCCGGCCGATCTGCGCAGTCATGCCGCCGGGGTAAAGGACTACGGCACAAAACGATTCTGGAACAACGGGACCGGACGCTTCGGAACCGTCGATCTGGACGGCGGAATGCATGATTACGGATTCACTTTCCTGAACAACGAGGCCGTCTGCTTCGACTTTGCCACACCCGGCCAGGCCAAATCGATTCGAGACTGGATCTCCGGCCGGCGCACGGTGGACGGCGACACATCGGCCGGGGCCGACATCTACCACTGGCGCTTTGGCCCGCGTTCCACCACGAAGCGCAATCTCGACTATTACATCTGGGTCTGGAGCGGTCCGGAAAGCATTCCCTGGGGAAACCAGGTGCAGGACGGCGGCGGGGTGCTCGGCTTTTCCTACCACGATCTGATGGCCCGGCTCATGACCGACGGTCCCGACGATGCATGGGAGCGGTTGAAAGAGATTCTCGTCTGGTTTGATGAGACCCAGGCTGCGGGTGGCTACCGTGCTTACTACAAGGAGCCGGGACGGGGAACCATGCAGGGCGGAAACGTTGCCGGCGGGCTCGGTCTCGACAAGGAATTCTTCGAGAGCATCATGGTGCCGCAGGTCATGCTCTATGGCTTCCTCGGCTTCAATCCCACGGCTGACGGCTTCACTATCAACCCCCGTCTGCCGAAGGACTGGCCAGAATTTACCGTTACCCGCGTCCACCTGCACGATGCCGTGCTGGATATCACTGTCCGTGACAGGGCGGTCATCGTGACCGGCACCGGAAAGTCCAACGAGCCGCTTGTGGCGAAACTGCCTGACGGATGGCAGTTGACCTGCACACCGGCAAACCTTGTGACCGCCCAATAGGAAGGGAAGAAGATGAAACAACATCTGCTTGTAGGTTCTCAAATGGCGCAGCAAAGCAGACGCGGCATCCCACCGAGTTCTTGGGCTTGGAACCAGGACATGAAGAAAGAGGCGGGAAGACTGTTCTGTATTATGCGCCACACTCTCAGACGCCCTGTGTTGGCTGTGACAGCCTTGTTATTGGCCGGGATGTGTGTCGCCCGGGCGGAAGAGTCCAACACACTCACCGCGCAAGAGAAGAAAGACGGATGGCAACTGCTCTTTGACGGCAAGACCACGGCCGGCTGGCGCGGATACAAATCAGCGGGCATGCCCGCCAGTTGGAAGGTGGAGAACGGCTCGTTGTTGTCGCGCCACGAACAGGGCGAAACTACCGGCGACATCGTCACGGAAGGGCAGTACGGCGATTTCGAACTGACCTTGGAATGGAAGATGACCAGGGGTGGCAACAGCGGTATCATGTACCGCGCCACAGAAGAAGGCGAACAGGTATGGGAAACCGGTCCGGAATACCAGATTCTGGACAACACGGGCCATATGGACGGACTCAATCCGCTCGCCTCCGCGGGTGCATGTTATGCCGTATTTGCCCCGGCCAGGGATGTTACCAAACCGCTCGGTGAATGGAACCGGACCCGGATCGTGGCCCATGGCAAACATGTGGAGCACTGGATGAACGGCGAGAAACTCCTGGAGTACGATGTGGACAGCGAACTCTGGCGGGCGCACGTGAAGACCAGCAAGTACTTCTGGACCGCCTACGGAAAGGGCAACTGGGGCCTGTCCCCCCAAGGCCGCATAGCCCTGCAGGATTATGGCGGGGCCATCGAGTTCCGCAACATCAAGATTCGGCCCGAAAGTTGATCGGCAGACAGCCGGGCTTGGACAAACGCACAGGGAAACGGCGAAACAGGGAGACCGGGCATCATGGCGCTTCGGCTTGACGAGTACGTGGTTTACGGCGAGTTGTACAACAAGAGCAACTATTGCACGCACGGCATTATTGTTTTGCGGGGAAGCAGACCGGGGGAGGAAACCGTGGTGCGCCTGGACCTGACGGGCAACTGTGACAAGGACCTGCGCGGCAGGGGATTTCGTTTCCGGCCACGCGCAGAGGACGCCGACGGTCCGGCCTTTCCCGCGGAGAAGTTTCCCCGTTTTCAGATCGGCCAGATTGGTCCCACCGGCACCATGACCGCCCAGGGCTGGGTGAAGGCGCTGCCCTGCCCGGTGGAGGAATTCCTGCGGCGCAAGGAACTGGGTGAGGAACCGCCCACCGAATGGAAGCGCCATCTCTATCTCGAATGGTACAGCCAGAACGGACGCGTCGTCGTGGAGATGGCGGACCCGGTCGTGGAGGAATGTGTCCGCGAACCGAAGCGCGGAATTGGGCCGGAAGACGAAGACGAGGGGGACTGGGTTCCGCTGCCCAATCTCGCGCTGCCGCCCTTCCTCGAAGAATCCGGCCCCGGTGCGGGCCTTGAAATAACGGGCATCACGCGCGATGGAGACGGGGTGAACATCGGGAAGTGGACCCCCGCGGAACCGGACATGCCCGACGATGACGACCCGGCCGCAACCCCGCTGCAACGGCAGTTCGACGCCGAGTCGGACGCGATTGACCGTGCCCTGGGCGGGGTTGATGACGGACCAGACTCGGAGCATGCCTCGATCCGCGGGTTGGAACGCATGGACGAATGCGTGGACCACGGCGTGAGGCAGCCGTTGTTCTTGTTTCTGAACGATACCGGTGATCTCAAGCCGGACGATGAACTCGATGACATTCAGGTGGAGGCCGCCCTCAAAGGACTGCTGGTCCAACTGGCCATGGTCGGCGTGGCGCTGGACGTGTGCAGGCACTTCACGCCGCGCGACTGTTATCGTCTGCTCCGCGACAAGGTGTTGCTGGAGCCCAATGTCTTTCCTGAACTTATCGGCACCGGCTGGGGACAGCATGTGATGACCTGTGAGTACTGCAGGGAATGCGGGGCGGAGTGGGAAACGGCCCCGGACGCCTGACACTTCTGAATTTCCGCGGATACCGCCGCCAATAGAAAGCGCTGAAAGTTCGGCGCCGGGAAACCTGTTCTGCCCCCGCTCCAACAGGTGACGCCGTTCCTTAAGGCATTCGGGGCTGACAACCGCACTACGCGGCGGCACACATCGGAAAGGTGCGGACTGCGCTCAGTTTGCCGCGAATTTGAGTATGCGGGCCGCGTGGCCGGTGCTCTTTGGATTGTTTTCGGCGGACATGGTCAGATGGACAAGGTGCTTTCCCTGCGGCAGGTCTTCCGCCAGCACACGGCAAATGGGACGGTGGAACTGTTCGCAGTACCCGTCGAACAATTCGAACTTCTGCGGAGTGCCGCCGTCGATACTGACTTCCAGAACGCCCGCGTCCATGCCCGCAATGGCCGAAATGCCGATCAGCGTGCCCTCGAATTCCAGGTCCAGTGCCGCGCCGGGCGTCTCGGCGGCCAGCACATCGGCGGCACCGCCGTAGTTGCACTTCTTTTCCGTATCCCATTGCGGCAACCGGTTCCAGTCGTGTATCACTTTCGCCTGTTCCAGGGAGATGAAACGCGCGCGTTCATAGTTCATTGGATCGAGTGGATGCCGCATTTCATGCGCGTGCGGTGCGGCGTCGGCCGCCGGGGTTTTGTTCCAGGCGGCGTCCAGCGTCGTGCCGATACATTCCGCATACACGGCGTGGCCCCGTTCATTGGGATGGCAGGTGTCCCGGGAAAACTGGGACCAGTCGAATTGTCCCGCATTGATTCGCCGGGTGACTTCGCCTGCGAGATAGACTACGGGTATTCCGTAATGCGCGGCCACGGTCTCGTGATCCTGAATGACCGCGGGGGTCTCGCCTTTCTTGTAGCTTTCCACCTTTCCGCTGTCCGCGAAGTAAAGCATGAGAATATCGATGTTTGGGTTGAGTTGCCGGGCGTGCCGTACGATGCCTTCCATCGCCCGAACACGCCGATTGTCGGCGCCCGCTCCGCCGTCATCATTGACGGCAAATTCGAGAAAGAGCAGATCAACCGGCCCGTTCTTGAAAACGTCCTCCTCCAGTCGAAAGGCGCCGAACGTGGAATTCGTGCCGCCCACCCCGGCGTTGACGAAGTCGAAAACCGCCCCGGGAAAGCGTTTCTTCAAGAGATCGCAGGTCAGGTCGCGCCAGCCCGTGGCGACGGTTATGGAACCGCCGATATAGGCGACGCGCCCCTGTTTTGTATGTTCAAACACAAGGCGGCAGTTGTCCAAGCCGTCCCGCAGGGTGTACAAGGGCTCGGACACAACCGCCGCCGCAGGGGGCTTCGCACCGGTGTTGTCGTCCGGGGCGGCAGGCGCGGGCATGGCGGCCAATATCGCAAGGGCGGCGGTGAAAGCGGACTGTTTCAGAAAGAAGAATTTCTTGAACATCATGAGGTGACTCCCTGGGTTGGAGGCGGACATGGTATGCAATGGGGCCATAGGGCGCGCAACAAACGGATCGCATGCATCAGAGGCATTGCGCCGTGCTGTCAGTGATCGGCACAGGGGAACCAGACCGCCATGTCGCCCGGGGACCGGTTGCTGTTGGCGTAAAAGGGAATGGCGGTGAACTCGGCGGGCAGGGTGCCCGCGGGGCTGTTGCGGTACAGGACCCCGTCCGGCCATTGGTCCGGCGTGGCCCCCGTCCCCGTAATCACCGCAACGCCCCCCAAAAGGTCGCCGTGGTAGTCCGTCCGGAGTTCCGTGCCGGGTTGCAGGAGCAGCGATTTCACAGGGGTCGTGTTTCCGGCGGATTCCACGCAGTACACAATTGGGCCGCGCATGAGGGCGGCGCGTCCCAAATCTGCCTTGACATTTGGATTGGCGTGGACGAGCCGGACAGGCAGCGGAATCTCAAGAGTGACCCGGTCCCCGGCATTCCACGCGCGCCGCAGCACCGCGTACCCCCGCTCAGTGGAAACACTGTCCTGGACCGTTCCGTTGACCGCCAAGGGGACTGCTTCACCCCAGCCGGGAACGCGCACGCGCAGGTCGAATTCGAGGGGCCCGTCCGTGTCCACGGCAATCTCCACCCGGCCATCCCACGGATAGGAAGTCTTTTGCGCCAGGGCGAGTCTCTTTCCCCGGATGGCGGCGTTCATGCGGCTTCCCGCGAACAGGTTGACGTACACGCTGTCGCCGTCGGTGGCATAGATGTAGCCGGGCATTGCCGCCATGATCTTTAGAAACATGGGCGGGCAGCATGGACACCCGTGCCAGTCCCACCGCTGGCGGTTGGATGCCTCCAGCGGGTTTTCATAGAAGTACGTGCCGCCCTCCAGTGAAACCCCGCTCAGGGCGCCGTTGTAGAGCACGCGCTCAAGTTCGTCCGCGTATCTCCCGTCGTTGAACAGGAGGAACATGTTCTCGTGGAAGAAGCCCGCCCCGACCGCCGCGCAGGTTTCCAGATACGCATCGTTGGGCAGCGCGTAGTCGGGGCCGAACTTCTCGTCCGCGGCAAACGCGCCCACGGCGCCGGTGATGTGCATCTTTCGCGACACCATGTTTGTCCACAGGCGCTGCGCCGCCCGCGCATAGTCGTCCCGCGGGTCGGCTGCGGCGGCTGCCGCCAGTCCGGCGCACAGCAGGGTCGCGCGCACCGCGTGGCCCTCGATGGTTTCCTGCTCAAGCAGCGGCTTGTGGTCCTGCGCGTAGGCGCCCCACGACGGGCGGTCGTCGCCGTACTGTTTGTCGCGGATGTACTTTTGGCACTCTGCCTCGTTCAGACGGTTCCAGTCGGGATTGCCGCAATGGTGCCCGCGCGCCTCCAGCCAGAACTCCGCCAGTTTCAGGAAGTCCTGCTCGGACACCGGGGTGTCCATCCGCCCCTTCAATTCCGGATGGTCGCGGAACAGGCAATACAGGTGGACGGCCGCTTCCTCGGCGAGCGGATGGGACGGAACAATGTTGCGTTTTGGCGGCGGTCCCATC
>CAZOMH010000021.1:0-19083 GCA_964580415.1 uncultured Nitrospirales bacterium | reverse complement strand
GCCCGGGGCGAGTCCAGCGTGACAATCTTGGCCGCCTTCTCCTTGAGCATTTTCAGGAAGGGCCCGTAAATCTTTTCCTGCACAAATATCCGCTCCACCGAGGTGCAGGTCTGGCCGCAGTTGACAAAACCGCCCCACAGCGCCCCGTTGACCGCGCGTTCGATATTGACGTCCTCGAACACAATCATCGGGTCCTTGCCGCCCAGTTCCAGTTCCACCGGGACCAGCATTTCGGCCGCGCGGGCCATCACCTTCTTGCCCACGCCCACGCTGCCGGTGAAGAATATCTTGACAGGCTTCTTGTCTATCAGCAGGTTGGCCGTCTTGCGGCTGGCATAGACCACCTGAAGCGCATCCGCCATGAAGCCGCTCCCGGCGATGATGTCCTCCAGGAGCCCCTTCAGCGGCGTCTCCTTCGACGGCTTCTGGACGACCGAATTGCCCGCCACAAACGCGCACACAAACGGCAGAAACGACAGGTTGAACGGGTAGTTCCACGGGGAAATGATGAGCACGGGTCCCATGGGCTCGTAAACCACCTTCGACTTCTTGCCGAAGAGCACCAGCGGCGTGGGCGCCTTCTGGTCGGCCAGCATCCGTTCCGCATGCTTTTGGTAATAATCGATAATGTCGATTGCCGGGAACACTTCGCACGTCAGCGCGTCAAACAGGCTCTTGCCCGCCTCTTCGGTAATCTTCTGGGCAATGGCCCTGCGGTTCTTGATCATGTACTGCTTGATCTTGTCCAACTCGTCCAGCCGCTGGCGGACCGTCATGCGGCGTATCTTCTCAAAAGCCGCGTAGGCGCGCTCGTAGACCTTGTCCACTTCTTCCGGCGTTGGTTCCTCAACGCGGTAAAGCTCCGCGCCGGTGCGCGGGTTCTTCACAACAATCACGGGCCGTTCTTCGCTGCTGCTCATTGAACAATCTCCTTGTTGAACGCATATTCTACACTGCCCGGACGGAAACTGCACCCCTCAGCGCGGGATGTCCGTGCGCAGATGCATGCTCTTCAGCCGGGTAAGGTGGTGAAGGCCGTACGCCGACAGCGTGGCGCCGCGGCCCGTATCCTTCACGCCGCACCAGGGAAGCGCGGGATCAAGGAAGTCGCAGCGGTTCATGTAGAAGGTGCCGGTCTCAATGCGTTCGCCCACCCGGATGGCGCGGTCGATGTCCGAAGTCCAGATGGACGCCGTCAGACCGTAGGGACTGTCGTTCATAAGCCGGATCGCCTCGTCGTCGCCGGAAACGGGCAAGATGCCGATCACCGGTCCGAAACTCTCTTCCTGTATCAGCGAACTGTCCTGCGGCGCATCGGCCACAACGGCCGGGGCAAGGAACCATCCCTTGGACGGGGTGGAAAATTCCCCGGGGTCAACCACCAGACGCCCCCCGGCGCGGACCGCCGCCCCCACCTGTTCCCTCAAGAATGCCGGGGCGCCCTTCGACGCCTGCGGTCCGATGGACGTTGACGCCAGCATCGGATCGCCCGGCGCGTACTGCCGCACCGCCGCCGCATAGGCCTCCACAAACCGGTCATAAATGGACCGGTCCACATACACGCGTTCGACCGCGCAGCACGACTGGCCCGCATTGTAGAAAGCGCCGTCCACGCAATTGGCCACGGCATAGTCGAAATCCGCGTCCGCGCAGACGTAGGCCGGGTCTTTCCCGCCCAGTTCCAGGCCAACATCAATAAAACGTCCGGCCGTCGACTGCATCACCTCGTGCCCGCCGCGCACAGAACCCGTAAACGACACATGGTCCACGCCCGGATGCTGCATCAGCACTTCCGTGACCCTGTGATCGGCCACCACGTTCTGGACCAGGTTGTCCGGCGCGCCCGCCCTGCGGAAAGCCTCGACAAACGCCTCGCCGCACAGCGGAGTCTTGCTCGAATGCTTGATAATCACCGCATTGCCCGCCAGCACGGCCGGCACCACCACGTTCACCGCAATCAGCAGGGGATAGTTCCACGCCGCGATGTCGAGCACCACGCCCAGCGGCTCATGACGGATATACCGCTTGAACCCCGGTTTCTCCGGCAGCCATTCGTCCGCAAGAACTGCCTCGGCGATGCCCGCCATATGCTCCGTGCGCCCAAGAAGACCGCCCACCTCGTTCTGGGACTGCTGAAGGGGCTTGCCCATCTGAATGGTCAGATTGCGCGCCACCTCGTCCCGCATCCCCTCAAACGCGGCCATGAACCGCCGGCAAAGCGCGACCCGTTCCGAAACGGCCGTTTCTTTCCACGCAAGAAATGCCTTTCGCGCACGCCCCACCACCGCATCCACATCACCGGACTGCAGCATCGGCAAAGTAAACGCGACTTCTTCGGTATATGGATTGACAACTCGCAGTTCGTTCTGGCTCATGTCCATGCCTCGCTCTGGTTGGTTCTGTCTCCAAGACCCGTTAAAACAGCAATTCATTGCCCGGTCACCTCGGACAAGAAAGAACCGGGATTATCGTATGTTTGCCCTGCCGTTGTCCACCCGGTCCGCCCGTCAATGCCATCCCCAAACCTGAAGGCGGACCCGCGAAGGACGGACTGGAACGCGGGACTCGTCCGAGACCGTCCACGCAGTTAAACGCGAAACAACGGGGCGCAGATTGGACAGGCATCCGGAAAATAGAGCCCAAGACGCAGGGGCAACCGCGCCGGACGTTCTTTCAGGTGCCCGGAGGGCCGGCAGGGTCCGTTGCAGGGGGCAGGTTGCGCCACCAGAACCAGTACATGCCGGCCACGCTCGCCAGGAATATGGGCAGTGTCATCCAAAACGCGCTGTAGGACTTGACCACAAGCTGCATCGGCAGGATGAACATGGTCACCTGCCAGACCATCGCAATGGGAACCGTGATGATGTCGTTCCGGTTCTCCAGCGCATAGGCGGCCCGATCCTCGGACGAGAGCTCGCGCTTCAGCGGCCCCCAAAAACCGAAGGGGCGCGTGGTGCGGTAGAAATGGCGCAGCGTCTCCATGTCGGTGGGCGCGGTCAACAGCGAGGCAATGATGGCACCCCCGAATGACAGGACTGTCATAAAGATGAAAACCTGCCACTCCGGCAATGTGGGTATGAGGTCGAATGCCTGCAGGACATACTGCACCATGGCGGCCAGCGTTCCCACCGTTATACCCCAGATCACCCCCCAGGCATTGCAGCGCCACCAGTAAAAGCGCAGGAAGGTGGGGGCAAGGCTGCCGGCGGTGAAACTCATGATGATCCAGCCCCAAATCGAGTTGATGCTGGTCGCGTAGAGGCCCACCACCAGGCCAAGCACCATCACACCCGCGGTGGAAAGCCACGAAGCCGCAATGAGCTCGCGCGTCGAGGCATTGGGCCGGATGAAGGCCTGGTAAATGTCCTTGACGAAGAAAGCGCTGGTGCCGTTGACCATGCCCGCCAGGGAACCCTTCATCGCCGCAAGCATCGCCACAATGATAAGCCCGGCAAGCCCCATCGGAACCTTGCTCAGCAGCACGGCCGGCAGCACCTGTTCCGGATTCACAATGCCCTCGTAGCCGACCAGCGCCAGTTTCGAGCCCCAATCCGCCCCGAGCAGATTCTTCAGCCCCTCGATCAGGGCCGGCGGATAACTTTGGGGCGCGCGGGCGATATGGCTGGTCAGGTCGTGCCACAACCCGCGCTGGTGCCGGGGCAATAGGACTTGATCAGGGCCGCCGTCTGGACCACCACATCCTGGTGGGGAAGCACCTGGTTGACGAGGTAAATGCCCATCACGGCAAAGCCCGCCATCAGCGGCCAGCGGAACGAGATCGTGACGGCCTGGAGCATGGACTGAAGCCCGCATTCGCGGTCGCTGCGCGCCCCGAAATAACGGCTTTCATCGCCCATACCCATCCCGGCGATGGTGTTGCGCAGCAGGTAAAAGAACGCGAAGAGCAGCAGCGACTGGTACATCTCGTAGCCCTTGGGCATCGTCGTATGCACGGACGGAAGCGTGCTGATCCAGTCGGCGTTTCCCGTCACGCTCTGCGCCACTGAAGCCAGACTCGCCCCGTCGGGCACGCTGTGCCAGGCCATGACGGAGATCACCAGGCAGGAAATGATGATGATCACGCCCTGGATGAGGTCCGTTATCACGACTCCGTAGAAACCGGCAAGGCTGGTGTAGAGCGCGGTCAGACCGACCACGACACAGGTTACCACGGTCGGCGAAAAAGGAACCATGATGCCCAGGAACAGACTGGCCCCGCGCACCAGGTAGGCCAGCATGAAGACCGTGGTGAGTATCCTGATGATGGCCCACACCAGGCGCACGCTCTCAACGGCGGTGCTGCGCCCATAACGGTAGACCATCCACTCCAGCCCCGTCATGCAGCCGGAACGGCGGTGCCATTTGCCCGCGTAGGCGAGCAGGAACGGCAGGCAGAGGCAGGCGCCGCCGCGGAACTCGATGTATATGCCCCGCGGGCCAAGCATATAAAGGAAGCTCGTAATCACCATCGTGCCGGTCAGATCGAACCAGTTGCTCATGCCGGCGATGCCCAGCAGCCACCAGGGCATCTGCCGGTTTCCCAAGAAGTAATGGTCCAGGCTCTTTGATGCCCGCCGGGTCAACACCAGGCCGATGACCGTCGTGGCCATGAGGTAAATGACAATGATCGCATAGTCGATTGTGTGCAGATTATGCATGTCCGATCCCTTGGGATGATTCCGGTTGGCACACCAAATACGGCATTATGCGGAGTCGGCTCTGATTTTTCAAACCGTGCCCGGCCACCGCCGCATCGGGCCGCCTCTAAAATCCGAAACTATCGATTCGAGAATTGAAGGGTCCAACAAATCCCGTTCGGACTCCCGGCCGACCCGGTCCTTTGCAGTCTCAACCCCACCGGATTATTTTCGCTGGTGGTGTTTGCGGAGACTCCTTCAGCGGCGTGCGCGGACACAAAGCCGAAGTTTTCCGGAACCGCCACGATCAGTTCGGTCGGGTCATTCCCGACAAGTTGCACGACGCCGGACAGTGTCTTGGCGTCGGCATCCCATTTCACCTGGTCGGGGCCCGCACCACCCTGGACAATATGGCGGTCCGAAAACACGACCTGGGGACGGCCCAGGTCGGCATACACGGCCAGCAAAGCGTTGCCGTGTCCCGGCACCCTGGCAGCCAGCCGGTCTCCCGCATCGCGGTGCAACACCCGGTTCCAGCAGTCGTAGACAAGGTGCGGCTGCTTCGCATCCAGGCCGATCTCGTCAAACCCGACACCCACATCCGCCTCGTCCCCGCTCCAGTTAAACAGGGAAACCATGTCCCATGCGCCAAAGGGACGCCGAACCTTCAGGTCCCACACGGGCAGCATATCGAAAATGGGAAAGAGGTCCAGGGGACGCACGTCGCATACGGGCAAACACTGCTGCAAAAGGCGCATCCGGTCGGCCGGCAATTCCGCGAGTTTGTCGCCGGCAAACATGGCCTGTCCGGTGAGCGCCACAACACTCGCCGCGAGACGGACCGTCTCGACGGGGTTCGCGGTGCCCACAAGCAGTGTGTCCGGATCGCCATACCAGACGATATTGTTCACAAACAGTTGGTTGAGCGTGGCCCGTGCCTGGTTCTGGTAATTGTTCCAATCCGGCGGACGCCGGTGCGCGACAATGTCCGCGCCGATGCGCCCCGCATCGGCCAGACCGATCTCCGGACCCGTGTAATGGCCCTGGCAGGCCAGCCAAATCCGGTCCGGACCGATTCCGCGGCGCAGTGCTTCCACACACAGCTTGAACGGGTCTTCGACCTGCTCCTTGAAGGCGGCGCGGACATCCGCACGCTCGTAGAAATGGGCGGAATAGCCTGGGCCGCGTCCGGACATGCCGTCGATCTTGAAGTACTCATACCCCCAGTCCTGTGACATGATCCTGTGGGTGTCCTCCATGTGCCGGCGCACCGCCTCCTGCGAGGGATCAAGGATATAGAGACCGCACCAGTTCTGCATGGGACTTCCGTCCGGGCTGTGCAGAAACCACTCCTTGTGCGCCTCATAAAAGGCCTGATCGCCGGTGCCGAACGGCACGGTCCAAATACCGGGCTTGAATCCCAGCCTGCGAATCTCGCCGGCCAGCCACTTCATTCCGCTGGGAAACTTGTTCGGGTCCGGGCGCAGCGTGAGGTTGTAAAACTTGGATACGGGCAGTTCCGGCGAGTTGTCCTGCCACGACTCGATGGAGAAAATCTCCATCCCGTAGGGCTTCAAGTATTGCGCGGCGACGCGCGCCTCTTCGAGATTCTCCTTTTCTCCCGCCGTGTCAAAGTACACATTCCACGACATCCATCCGGTCGGGGCAGCAGGACACCGCTTTTTGTCCATGGGACGGTAGTAGGGGACGTAACGGTCACGATAGTAATGCCGGACCATGTCAACGCCGATGGAAGAATACGCCGGGTCGGTCATCCCGGAAGAAAGCGCGGCCTTGAATTCCAGGCTCTCTCCGTCGCCGGCTTGCGATGTGATGCAAACATCCTTTCCACGGAAACAAAGCGCGGTGTCGGATGGCGGAGCAAACAGGGAGTCATTGAGAAGGCTGTCGGCGTTCCCCGATGCCATCTGAACAACGCGGCCTCCGGGCAACGGCCGCGTCCGACAGGCAAATGCCCCGGTACCAAGACGCGCCGACGCATCCCACAGCAGTTTCCCCTTGTAGTTCTGGGCCGCCCTGTGGATAACCCCAATGTTCATTGCATCCCCCGAACCGGAAAAGACCACATACCCCTGAACATCGCCCCCTGTGTCAAGCAACGAAAGCCGTTCCTTTACCGAATCACGGGGCACACCCACCCGCCACGGTTCCTCCTTCCCCGCCTCATTGACGGCAAGGAAGGAAACCGTCCCCGACACCTCCGCGCCCGTGGCCGCGTGCCTGCACGCCAACACCCCGCTTTCCTCGCTGAATTCCATGCGCCAATCGCCAACGGCACCCTTCCAACCGGCGCCGGACGGCGTTTCCGCGAACACGTCACGCCCTGCCATGGCCGCACACACCGCGCAAAGCACGGCGCATAAGGACCAGAAACGCTTTTCGCGTTTTATTGTCTTGGGCAACGCCACTGCACTTGGAGTCTTGTTCCGCATTGTTCATATTTCCCGTTCGTAGTACACGAGGGACATAAGTCGGCCGGGGATGCCATTCACCACAAACAAACCGCGCACCTTCCCAAGTCCCCCGTCGAAGGCGGATGGCCCGAAGGCCGGGGGGCGTTGACCAGCACGCCATAGCCCGACCGGTCCTTCTGTCCTCTCTGTCTTCTTGGGGCTGCAACACACCCGAACGCATTCATAAATATTCTTGACAACTTTCCTGCCACAAACCGTAGTCTGTTTTCGCAAAATCTGACACGCCTTCTTCCTGCCTCCCCCTTTCCTCCGGCACCGCGCCAAAAACATCTTCGCACAAATCCTGAGAGCGGTTCATCTGCCGTACCGGGACCAACTGTTTCCTGCCCGACCGGCAAGTCGGCAACGTCCGGAACGGCTGTTGCCCATTCCCAACCGACTCGGCCCGGCTTGCCGCATCCACGGGCAAGCGGCGGAAGGTAATTGATTACTGTGCCCGGGGGCAACACGGAGTATCCATATCTCACCGCCCCAACAGGCACCGCCACCAACAGACACCCGGGGCATCCGGGGAATGCGCCCCAACCCGCTGGCACGGACTCCCGAAGAGTCGTTTACGATATTGTGTTTCCCGCATAAAATCACGGATATAAAAAGTTGTTTCCTTGCCGCCCGGGTTTGTTATTATTTCGCTGATCAGTGCCGGACGACAACAACGCGATGACTCTTCGCAACAAGGAGTAACGCATGATGGGTGGGAACCGTTCTGGGGCCGTTCGCCGTGGCTTTACGCTGATTGAATTGCTGGTGGTAATCGCCATTATAGGCATCCTTGCAGCCATCCTCCTTCCCGCACTGGCACGCGCAAGGGAGGCGGCCCGCCGGGCAAGCTGCCAGAACAATCTGAAGCAGTGGGGAATCATCCTCAAAATGTATGCCAGCGAAGCGCCCGGAACGAAGTATCCACCGGTCCAGCATCAGGAACCGGGCTGCCTGGGAGTCTATTTGACCCCCTTCGTAAAGGCCGTGTATCCGGAATACGTTTCGGATGTGGAACTGTATGTTTGTCCGTCGGCCACGAAGAAACAGTATGACTATTTGGACGGTGTGCATTGGGCGAAGAACAAATACAACGGCCAGCCGGTGACCGTTGATGTTCGTCCCGATTGGAACGCCTGGTTCATTCTCGCCGAATCCTATTGTTACCTCGGGTTCATGTATGACCTGTGCAACGAAAGTCCGGAAAATGTGGACACCGTCAGCGGCGGCCTTGGAGCCATAGCCGGCCTTATTCAAAGCGCCGGGGTCAATGTGGTCATTCCCCAGGACCAGCCTGTTCCGAAACAGTTTATTTGGCACTGGTTCGCATTGCTGACTTCATCCGATGTTGTGAGGCACTGGCGCGACAACACCAATGACATCGTGGGCCCGATGGATGCGTATGACAATGACACCAAAGGGGGCTTCCTGTCCACCTATCAATGCGGCAACGGGCATGGCGACACCCTCTACCGGTTGAAAGAGGGCATTGAGAGATTCACGATTACCGACATCAACAATCCTGCCGCATCGACACTTGCCCAGAGTCAAATCTGGGTGATGTTTGACAAGATTTCGACAAACGCCGCCTATTTCAACCATGTGCCCGGCGGCTCGAACGTGCTTTTCCTCGACGGGCATGTCGATTTCCACAAATATCCGATGACCGAGGGCCCCACCATGAAAGGCGTGGCCATAGGTATGGCCATTCTCTGAAATCCGTCTTCACCCCCCGCCCGTTGCGATGGGGCAAATGAGGCGGCAAGGCACCCCGCGCATGTGGTTTCGCATTCGCGCGGGCGGGGTTTGGACATGCCCGTACCGGGGATTGTATGGTCCCGGCGCCGTTTCACAGGCGGCGTCGTGCTGCATCCCGGCGTTGCCCGGTCCTGATGACTGAACCAAAACATCTGTGGTACGCTTTGTACCGGTCCGTTTAACGAGAAAGGAACGACGTCATGACAAATATCGAAGCGGAGAAGAATGCGGGTGCGGGCATTGCCCGGCGTGATTTCATCAGGGGGGTTTCCGGTGTGGCGGCCCTCTCGGTGTTCCCGCACACCTTCTTCATCGGAGCCGGCGGAATTTCCCCCAACGAGAAGCTCAACATTGCCGGCGTGGGCATCGGCGGCATGGGCAAGTCAAATATTGCCGCCTGCCATGAGGAAAACATCGTGGCCCTGTGCGATGTGGACCAGAAATACGCGGGCAAAGTGTTCGCCCGCCATCCGAAGGCCGCGCAGTATGTGGATTACCGCGAAATGTTCGACAAACAGAAGGACATCGACGCCGTGATCGTGGCCACGCCCGACCACACGCACGCCGTAATCGCGCTCGCCGCCATGCAGGCGGGCAAGCACGTCTATGTCCAGAAGCCCATGGCCCACGCGGTCTGGGAGGCGCGCAAACTGACCGAAGCCGCCCGGGAATACAAGGTGGCCACCCAGATGGGCAACCAGGGCCATTCGGCCGACACCACACGCCAGATATGCGAATGGATTTGGAGCGGCGCCATCGGCGACGTGCGCGAAGTGCATGCATGGACAAACCGGCCGGTGTGGCCGCAGGGCGTCGAGGTCGAACGGCCCAAAGACACGCCCCCCGTGCCCGACACGCTCAACTGGGACCTCTGGATAGGCCCGGCGCCCATGCGTCCCTACCACCCGACCTACCTGCCCCAAAGCTGGCGCGCCTGGTGGGATTTCGGAACCGGTTCCCTCGGTGACCTGGGCTGCCACATCCTGGACGCCGCCTTTTGGGCGCTCAAACTCAAGTACCCCATCTCGGTAGAGGGTTGCATATCCACGTACTGGGAAGGGTTCTGGAAGTACACCGAGCCGAAAAACGAACAGTACCCGCGCTCGGCCATCTCGCGGTACACCTTCCCCGCACGCGAAGGCATGCCCGAGGTGAAGCTGACCTGGTGGGACGGCGGCTTGACGCCGCCCCGGCCCGAGGAACTCGAGGGCGAAATGGGCGACGAGGACGGCGGCCTGCTCTTCATCGGCGACAAGGGCAAACTTATGGCCGGGTGCTACGGCCGCAATCCCCGGTTGCTCCCGGAATCCCGCATGAAAGACTTCACCCCGCCCGCGCCCAGCATTCCCCGCATTGAAGGCAGCCAGGAAGGCCACGAAGCCGACTGGGTGCGCGCCTGCAAAGGCGGCGTTCCCGCCAGTTCCAACTTCGACTATTCCGGCCCCCTGTCCGAGATGGTGCTCATGGGCAACCTTGCCGTCCGCTTCCCCGGCAAGAAACTGCTCTGGGACGGCGAGAAGATGGAAGTCACCAACAACAAAGAGGCCAACGCCTACGCCCACCTCGCCTACCGCGAAGGATGGACGTTGTAGGTCCGGGACCATTTGGCCAAGAAACACTGAATGCAGGCGGGACACAGCGGCACATGCCGCAGGTGTTCCGCCTGCATTGTCTTCCCGTTCCTGCTGCTTAGACTTCGGTGAGCAAACATTCTTGGTCCCCCCTTGAGAACAGGGGGGACAGAAGTCGCGATAGGGCCATAGCGCCGTGGTCCAACACCCCCCGGCCCTTCGGGCCACCCCCCCCTCAATGGGGGACTTGGGGCAGGCGTATGGTCAGGTCGTGAGGAAATACATCTTGCAGCCGACTTTGAGTAAACGGGGACAGTCACCTATTACAATGAACAGGGGGCCTTGTCACTGTTATTTCGGAAAGAGTTCATTCACCGTCTTGAGGAGCGTGCCCGGGCACAGCCCTTACGCCTCTTCCTCGCGCAGATGAAGCAGATACGGCCGCAGCAGTCGCTCGGAGCGCATCAGGTACAGGATGAACACGTCCTCCTTCTCGACCCGGTGGAATATCCGGCAGGGCGCAACGACCACCTCGCGATAGTGCGTGCCCGCCAGTTCAGACGGGCGCTTTCCGGATTTTGGGTGAACGGCAAGACGCTCGATCCTGTCGAATACTTTCTGGACGAAATGCGATGCAGCCACAGGGTTGTCCAGTGCGATATACTCCGCGATCCCCTCCAAATCAGACAGTGCGGGTCCCGTCCAAATCAGACGCGCCATTTTTTCATCTTCTCTTTGGCTTCGGCCTGAGAGAAAGTGCGATGCTCCAGTAGGGCGCGTTCCCCGCGCGCAATACCCTCAAGAATCTCTATCCTGCGCTGCATGAATTCATAAGAATCCACATCCACAAGGTAGGCCGCCGGCTTGCCATGCTCCGTAATCAGAACGGCTTCCCCCGAATCCCGCAGGTCGGATAAGAGTTTCGTCGCTTGACGTTTCAGCGTTGTAACCAGTTCCGTCTTCATGAATGAATGATACTTTAGTGATACTTTTTTGTCAAGTCTGGACGCGCGCTCCTTCCCATCGCCGCAGGGAACTCAGCCCGAAACTCGCTGCCTTGGGCAATGGCGGCAGTTTCCCCCAATGCTCAATTGTTCAGGCCGCGCTCAACAATAACTCCCTCCGCGACTTGCCCCACCGCCCTGCCAAAGCCCTCCCGCGTAATGTCCTCCAAGGGAAAAAAGAACGCCCGCGCATCCTCAACATCCACCCGCTCACCGAGCTTGAGTTCGTGGTCGGTCGGCTGTCGCAGGTCTGGATGGAAATCCCCTGCGGACCCCTTCCAATAGTTGCACAGGAACGCATCCACCTGGGTAAACCAGCACCCGATCCCCTTGCCCGCCTCCTTGTCGATCCACGCCGAACCCCGCCGGAAGTAACTCGGAACGTTGTTCGTCAGCGGCGCGTCATTGCGCGCATCCCCGCCGATTTCCGACAGCAGGTAATGGAACACTTCCGCAAGACGCCATGGCGTGCTGTCCGCATTTTCGACCCACAGGCACTGGCTCGCAAACCAACTCTTGTCCCCCTTGGGAATCCAGAACCGCCATCCGCTGCGGAAGCGCCGGTACAACGGGTCCTGACCCGTGTCGGCGCGGTTGAGTTCCATCTCCACCACCGTCACGGCTTCATTCTCATGCACCCCCGTGATCTTCCCGCTGTCAGAAGGCACCCACCGGTGCTCCGGACTCTCCACATGCATCGTCGCCCGGAACCGTCCCAGCACGGTCCCGCCCTGCGACAGCACCCACGCATCGCCTTTTTCCGGCCCGGCCAGCGCAAGCGTGCCCGCGTGAAGCTCCAGCCTCTCCCCCACGCCCGCAACAGCGTTCGCGGGCACTTCGGCCAGCCATGGAGCGAAACTCCCAAGCCCCTTGTCTTCAGGAACGGCCACCGGCGCGGCTTTGGTGTGCAGCGCGTACACCTGTTCATTGACCTCGCGCACGGCCTTGGCAAACGCGGGGTAAGGCTCATCGTTCACATCCACCAGCCCGTAGTTCGAGTCTTCCGGGAAACTCGAAGAGATGCCCTGGGCGGGCTCGTCGGCCCACATAAAATAGTCCGAACCCACCATGAACGGCAGGCTGAACAGCATGGTTTGGAAGTACGTGAAACAGCGCGCCCGCTGTTCCTGCGTGTCCACGCGCATCCCCGCGCCGTGCTCGGAGGGCAGCCCCGCGTCGAGTGCCGGAAAACTCCATTCCGTGAGCATCATGGGCCGCTGCGCCTTGTCGTGCCACGCCACCACCTGCTTCATCACCGACTCCGGAACGCCGCCGTCCGCATCGATCCACGGGTACATGTTGAACGACACCACGTCGCAGTACTTGCCCGCAATGTCCCAGATGTCCGGCGCGGCGCCCGCAAACCGGCACCCCAAGATCAGGTGGTTCGGATCGTGCCTGCGAATGGCCTCGGCGCACCCCTGAAAGTACTTGTCCGCCACCAGCCGCACCCAGCGGCCCGCGATTTCCTCCGCCCGCTTTGTTCGCGGCGCGGCGGGTTCGGTGTGCGCCGCCAGCGCGTCAAAATCCGCCACGGCAACGCCCCAGTTCGCCTCGAAATCCTTCACCTCCGCCAGTTCCCCCTTCAGGAACGCGACCCAGGCCAGTTTCGCCGGGTTCTCCGCCGGCTTCTTCCACGCCTCGTCAAACAGGCCCCAGGCGCGGTAATTCTTGCCGAACCATTCCAGTTCGTTGTCCAGGAAATAGCCGATCAGCCACGGGTCGTCCTTCACCGGCCCGCACTGTTGCCGTGCAAACTTGTCGCAGTGCCGCGGCCACTTCGGACTGAACACGTCGGGGAAACCGGTCCACGTTGTCTTCGCGCACAGCCCGTCGATGTCCGAGAACGACGCCCCAAAGCTCACGAACTCGATATGGGGAAACTGGCGGTACCGCAACAGGGGCGAATTGTTCGCGGCCAGTGTATTGAAATGCCAGTCCGCCAGACGCCCGGCCGTGCTGTCCGCCCAGTTCGCCTCACTGCCGTATTTCGCCTGCACATTCCGCGCATACGGCGCATACCCAAGCTTCTCGCACCAATGAACGTAATAGCTCGCATGGTCCGTCCCCACCATGTAAAACGATTCCCCGTTCGGCGCGATCATCCACCAGCGCCCGTCCACCTCCTTGGGATAGAAGAACCCCTTCGGCTCCCCTGTCACCGCCGCGTTTCCATGCACCGTGTACGCCGGGCAGGACTTCTTCTCCGCCGCCTTCACAATGACCTCCTGGTCCACACGAACAGTCACATCGTCATACGCCGCCATGCACATCCCGCTGTCCACGGCCGGTTGACCGCTCTTCACCGCACGGTTGTCCAACAGATATGCCACACGCGACCGCACCGTGCCGTCCAGTTCCGCAAGAATCCCCTCAACACGCTCCGGCGTCAGATGGATTGTCATCCGATACGGACGCCCGTATTGCCAATTGAAGTCACGGCCCTCCTGCGCGACGCTCGTCAGCCGCGATCCGTCCGCCCCCTCGGCCAGCCAATTTCCGTCCAGCATCTCCGTCAACTCCACCAAGTGAAGGCTTCCCTTGGAGGCCGGCGCCTCCGCCAGCGCCATATGCCAGAAGTTCCGTCCGTCCTGCCGGACCGCCACCCCGCCCACAACCCATTCTTCCCCCTGCCGTTCCCGCATCGTCAGCGTTGCCCCCACCGACACATCCTTCCCGTGCGGCGACTGCTCCAGAATCTGAAATGCCTTGTCCTCGCCCGAATGCACCAGCGCCCCGTCACGCACCTCCCATGAAACGGTCTCCGCAAACCATGCAGGGCCCCCTTCCGTTCCATTGGGGTTATCAAACCCGTCGTGAAACTCAAACACACCGCACACAGACACCGCAAGAAGACACGCTGCAACCACGGCCCTTTTCTCCTCGAATATTCTTAACCGCTTGAGAAAACACGCTGCCAATGCGTGCTCACGGCAACGCCGCCAATTCACCCGAAAGACGTCCGCCGGGCCGAACCCGGACTTCACGCCGCCTCGCCAATGAACACAATATACAGCAAACCGGCGCGGTGTTCCTCCAAGAATCTCCGCCCATCCCCATTCCCTGTCCGGTTCAGGAGACCTTGCCTCTTTTCCTCTTTGCCACCGCCAAAAACAGCGCCAGCGCAAAGACGCCCAAGAACGCCGCCGCCGTCGCCGCATCCACCAAATTATCGTTCAGGTCCCAGCCCGTCACGGTCAAAATCAGGAACTTGATATAGGACCTTGGCATTTCCGGACAGCCGAGCCGTTGGCGCACATTCCAATGCCAATCCGTGCAGAAACAGTAGCCGAACCCGTAGAAATATCCGAGGCCGAACCATGAAAAGGCCGTCAGTATTACCGCCCCAAGATGGACCGCCCGCGCCTTTTTCCAAATCCATCCGAACAGCACAAACAGGATAAAGGCTGTGTGAAACACCAAGAAGAATATGTTCAGGAATTGGTCGGTCACAGGGCACCCCGTTTCCTTTCAACGGCAAACAGCAACGGGCAACGTCGGCCGCAGCACGCAAAGCCGCACCGGAGCGGCCATCCTTGCCGGTATTTGCCGCGGGGCACTTCCACAGACGGCCTGTGCCGGCGCCCCTTCCACGGCGCCTTTCCTATTGCGTGTCCGGATTCTGCGGACGATCACCGCACTGAACAGCCACCGGACTTTCCGGCTCAGGCGGGGCAAAGTCAATACCAAGGCTGTCCAGGAGCGTGCCCTCGGAGAAGCGCAGCTCGACCAGCGCCTTTTCATGCTCTATACGCGCCTTGACCTCCTGTTCCCGGGCAAGGGTAAGGTCCTGCTGAATCTGCAGAACGCGGTAACTCGTGCTGATGCCGATCCGGAGACTCTCCTCTTCCGCGACGACGTTGGCCTCCTGCAGCTGCGTCGCCTGACGGTTGGTTTCGATGAGAATCCGGGTCGTCCGAACGGCCTCCGAGGCAAGCCGCACTTTGAGCATCAGGTTCTGCCTGGTCCTTTCCAACTCCTGCCGGGTCTGTTTCAGGGTGAAGTCCGCCCGCTGCGCCGCGCCGCGCGCCGCGCGGTTGCCCAAAGGCACGGACGCGGTGAGGCCGACCGCGCCGGAATGGTCGTTGCGCCGTGTAATCCCGCCAAAAACGTTTTCCCATTCATAACCGTGGCGTCCCTGAAACACACTTCCCGTGATGCTCACGTCGGGAAGCATTTCATTGGCGGTGCGGCGGCGCTCGATCTCCGATATTTCAACCGCGAGGCCGCCCACGGTCATTTCAGGCCGGTTCTTCAGCGCAAGCCCAATGCTCTCGGCAACCTGCTCTTCCTGGTTCTTGTAGATATCCGCGTCAAACGCCTCCTCGCCCGGGCGGTCCACGGGGACAATGCGCGCCGGGGAAAAGATGCCGCCCTCGCGCATATTAAGGAGTGCTTTCAGGGCGTTCTCCGCATCACGAACCTGCCATTGCGCGTTCGCAATGTCGGTTTGACGCATCGCGACCCCGGCCTTCGCCTCAAGAACCTCTTTGCGGGCCCCGGCGCCGATTTTCAGCCGTTTCCGGCTCATGTCGAGCAGCCGCTCCGCGTTGGCGAGGGCCTGCCCGCGCACCGTAACATCCTCGACAGCGCCCACAAGGTCCCAGTACGCTTTGATTACATCCGAAACCACCGTCATGACCGCAAGCCGCAACTGGTGCTCTGCGGCCTCCGTTGCGTTTTCCGCAATGCGAATGCGGGCCGTGTTGACATCATTCCCGCGCCCCCGCAGCAACGGCTGGCTCAGCGTGAGCGTCAAACCGCCGCTCCATTCCCACGGAGAATAGTCATAGGGCGTCGCGCCGCTGTTCACCGCAAGCGATGCGTCATAGATGGTCCCGGTATGCAGCGTGCCGGTCACGGAGACCCTGTTCGTCAGATTCCGGGATTTTACAGCCGGTTCCAGCGTGGATTCGGAAACAGACGCGGCCGGCACCGTGATTTCCTGGCCGACCACCGGCACGCCGCCGTTCGCCAGCTGCCCCGCGGTTTGCACCAGAATATTGGCCGCCTGAAGTCCGACGGACGCCGTTTGCAGCCCCCGCAGGTACAGCGCCTCTTTCGCCTGCCGCGCGGCAAAGGCTCCCTGAAGGCTTTCGGTGTAGGCAATCTGCCCGCTCAGCAGCGGGTCAAATACGCCGCGTTCGGCAAGAACATCCGCACCGGATTTCAGCGGCTCATACTTGACGACCAGCAGGTCGGGATTGCTGTTTATGGCCGTCCGGATGCATTCCTCCAGCGTCATCCGGAGAACCTTCGTCCCCTCCTCCGCTTCGGCGGCTTCGCGCAAACGGTTGAAATCAACGAGTTCGAAGTCCGCCTTCTCGCAAAACGCCCCCCCCTGGTTGGGCGGCGGCTGGGCGTCCGCAACCGACGGATCGTCCGCCGCAAACAGCGCGGGCGCGCAGATAAAGACCGCAGCAATAATGCGCGCCGTCCTGGCCACGGATTTCTCCGGCACGCGGCCGCCCTGTTGTGGAGTCATCTTGCTGCCATTCCGGCCAATTCCACCGCCGCATCCTTTCGTTTGTCCTTTTTCAATATAGCACACAGCGGGACGCTGTGCTACTATCAGGCGACTTCACCAGCCTCTTTCTGGAATGCCGCCGCCGCATCCGGGCGGGCGAACACTATTCACCCCGTGGCGCGTACCGGTTGAATATCTCGTGCCCCGCCCGCAGGGAACCGTCCATATGGATGAACGCCATGTACTCCGCCGAACTGATCACGCCGTACTGGGGACGATGGAGATCGGCCACATAGCTCTCGTGCAGCGCGTGGGCCAAAAAACCGACCTTCTGCTTTTGAAGGGCTGCGAAGTCGGCCTCGATGATCTCCACACGGCGGGCATCGTCCAGCGATCCCCAGCAGCATTCCGTGGCCAGGAGCGGCTTGCCCTTTTCATGCGCAAGCGCCTGCAATGCATCCCATCCAACCTGCGGGGCAAAGTAGGGATGAATCATGAGCACATCGCTGAACGGTTCCACCAGCCGCAGGTCCTCCGCCGTTGCCGCCACGCTGACCCCAATCGGCTGCTGTGCGCCCAGGGTTTTGGCCGTCTGATAGGTGTGACGCAGCCACTCAACATAAACGTCACGCCCGCTGTTAAAGGGCTCGTTGCACATGTCCCAGGCCAGAATACGGGCGTCCGATGCGTGGGTTTTGAAAAGCGACTCCAGGTACGGACGAAACACATAGTTGGGTGCCTGCCCGTTCTGGCCGTAACTGGCAAACCAATAGGTGATCATCTCCGATGAAATCCCGCCGAAATCGGGAATGCTGTGCCAGTTGTTGAAGAGCGTCAGAATGGCCGCAACTTTGTGCCGCTCACATGCTTTCAGCACGGCTTCAACGTTCTCCGAAAACTGCGCCGGATTCTTGAAATATGCGTCATGCGACAGCCACAGCCGAACCGTGTTCATCCCGGGAAAATACTTCCGGCCCAGGCCCAGTTCCCGGTCTACAGCCGCTTCGTCAAACCGATCAATCCAAATCTCCACCCCGGTCCGGCCGAAGCTCGGCTGATAGTTGAAACCGCGCACCTGCTCCCAACGGTCTTGGGGAGCCGCCGCCCCTTCCTCTGACAATGCCCTCCAGGGGGAAAGCACGGCGACAACACAAACAACCATCCGGCACAATCCCTTTGGTAGAACGGCATTCATGGCAGTCTATACTCCTCTTGGCCGAAACTCTTTCCAGCCTGCGGCCACCCCAATGGTACAGACAGCGCCGCATCTTTGCGAATAACAATTTGAGTGCCTCACATCGTTTGGCGATGCCTGGCTATAGTGCCCATGCCGGGTGAAACGGAGGCGGTTCTTGTCTTGCCGGCGGGCACCCCGCCGGGGGATATCCCGGTACGGCTCATCAAGGTGATGGGCAAATTCGGGGACAAATCGGGAACGGACAACCAATTACGTCCAGAAACAATGGCGCACCAAATGTGCCATAATTGTAACACTTTAGCAGATTAGAAAACGGTTCTATATGGCACCCAACGTGCCCGGGTTCGCCTTGCCTGATTCGCTCGAAACATCCATAAAGTACCGGATTTGGAGTGTGCCGTGCCGCAGGCGTCCCGCCTGCCCCGTCTTGGTGCGGGAACGGGGCCAGGAGGCAGGCGGGACGCCTGCGGTACGGCACACGGCTAAAATGTTACCCATAGATCCCGTATGAGCAGCGCGATTTTCGTTCCCATGGGATGAAGGTGTTGCGGAAAACGATGTGCGCGGAGAACCTCGAAGGCGTTGCCTTCGCATTCTCCGCGCACGTGCATTACGTGTTGCCTTTCACCCCGTGCCGGTCAAAGACGGGCCAGTCCTTTACAGCCCCGAACCACGGCCGCTTTTCAGGTTCCAGACGGTGGCGGCCAGCGCGTCGATGTACCAGAAGGTGCAGACGGTGAAGGCGGTTTCCGGCGTGCCGAAATCGTCCGGAATGACATAGCGGTAGACCAGCCCGCCATGGACGAGGGTGCGCTCGATGGCCTCCACCGTGCCGACGAAGCGCGGGTCGGTGGCCGCCACGAAGCCGAGCTCGTGCAGCAGCAGCAGGCTCGCATCCATGTCGGCCCCGCCGAAGGTGGCGGCAAAGGCGTTGATCTCCGCGTTGTAGGAAGCCGCGACGATGCGGGCATGCA